>CAMBZY010000075.1 GCA_945872325.1 Candidatus Kuenenia stuttgartensis
AAAACAGCCTGAATGCGACGATCGCCAGACAGACCTGCGATGGATGTCTTCATGACCTCAAACTGGCCGGTTTCCACTGCAATATCGTATAAGAAAACGGCCCCTGCAATGAGCCAGATGATCCGAAAAAGCGAAAACACCGCGCCCACTGCCGTAGCCCTGGCCGCCAGCTCTAAAGGCATTTGGAATATAGTGGTTGCAACAATTGCCGCAGTGATCAAACCAGCCCAGGCTGATTGCCACGCATTGGCTTTACCAGTGATCAAAAGACCGAGCAGCACAACAAGCGGTAGTGCTGCGATGGCGGTCGATATCACCCAATAGCCGGTGGGATCGTATTGCTGGATCCAAATCGGATTAGTCATATGAGTTTAACGCCCAACTGATTTGGGATTAGAGGTTTATGCGTCATTTTAGACTTTCAGGCCTGCGGCTGCCGCTTCATCTAGAATCCATACGACGCGATCGGCAACCGTTTGCAACAACGACGCTGGAACATTCGATCCAGGAACACCTTGCAACGATGCTGCAACGGCTTCGGCCTTATTTTTTCCGAACGCCAGGATCAGAATCTGGCGAGCTTTGAGAATTTGCCGGGTTCCGACCGTCAGTGCATGCGTTGGAACCTTGTCGACAACTCCAAACGCAGGGCCGGCGTCTGTACGCGTCACAGGATGAAGCTCAATTAACCGCGTAGGGAGGTCAACGGCTTCAGCCAAGTCAGCCTCAAACGGCTCATTAAACCCGATATGGCCATTCCGCCCAATTCCAAGCAATTGCAAATCAAGGCCGCCCGCCTCTTCAATCCACCTGTCAAACTGGTTTGCGTGTTCTGTAGAAGCCGATGCCGGGACTGTTCCATCAAGCACATGAGTCTGGTTTGCGGGAATATCGACATGCTGAAACAAGTGATGATTCATAAACCAGCGATAACTTTGATCGTTCAAAGGACTGATCGGATAGTATTCATCGAGGTTGTAAGTCGAGACTGAACTGAATGATAGGTGACCTGCCTGATACTGTCTGACCAACTCCTGATAAACCGGAATCGGTGTAGAGCCTGTGGCTAGACCAAGAATCGGGTGGTTCTTCGACTTCATGACCCCCGCAATTCGCTCAGCGGCTGCGATGCAGGCATCCCCGGAATTTTGATAAACAATGACTTCAGCAGCGGATTTCATAGCAAGTTGGCGAGGGGAGTCGGTCGGCATAGTGGATCTGACCTGATGAAATTCGTGTGAGCGGGCTTTGGAGCAGGGCTTTATAAACTAATCGAAATTCATCTCACGCGAAAGTGATTGATCAAAAATGATTGATATCAGACCACATCTTGAGCGACGGGCACGATTGTATCCAAATGAAGCGACAGCATCAAAACTGTCGCTTCCAATGGCTTTAAGTCTGCTTACTTTTTGGGTTCAGCCGATGTCTCTCGCCAGAGCCACTTGAGCGAATCAGGCAGAATGGCTCGGCCATGCAAGTTTGAGTGGAATCCTTCACCCATCACAAATTGATAGTCGTATCCTGAGTATCGCAAAGCCTTTGCCATCTGCTGATTGGCGAGTGGCCAATTGCCGTTGGCGTTGTCGAGGTCGTTCGACCCATCCTGCAAAAAGACCCGAATTGGCTTGATCGGAGTCTTACGAATCAACGCAGGATAATTGTGGCCACCTTCACGCATCGTCTTGCCGTGAGCGATGTTCGTGAAACTGCCCACCCAGGACAACACTTTCGAGAACTGGTCAGGCCGCTCCCATGCGACTGTAAACGCACAAATTCCGCCAGAACTGATCCCGGCAATGGCCCGTCCGGCAGCATCGTGCCGAAGCTTCCACTGCTTCTCGGTTTCTGGCAGAATTTCTTCCAGCAGGAATCGGGCATACTGGTCCGAAAGTGTATCATATTCAAAACTTCGGTTCGATTTTCCACTATCCAGTTTACCAGGCTCGATAAAAATCCCAATCGTGACAGGCATCTCTTTAGCAGCAATCAGGTTATCGAATACAGTCGGGACAAAGTCCTTATAGCCTTGACCATCCTGAAACACCATCACGCAGGCCGCTTCTTTGGCATCATATTGAGCTGGCACATACACCCACCATTTACGACTCGTATTTTCAAAGACCTTTGAGCGAAAAACGCCCATCTCTTTCACAACACCCTTGGGTTTGGATGCGTCCGGAAGGTTTTCCTGGTGTTCCAGATAAACTTCCAGAGTGCCTGATGAAAGTTGCTCATCGCCAATCCGATACGCCCAATTCCATGCTGAACTCGGCTTCAGGCCGACAGATGCGACATACAGATTCGTCTCGCCAATGCGGGTCAGAGGTAAGGTGAGATCCCGAAAAGTGTCGACCACCACAGGCGCAGCAACCGGCTTTTCCACTTCGATCGCAACGGCGACATTGATCCCTTCCACCTTCGGTCTGACGCCCTTCTTCAGGTCCTTATTTCCAAACCACTTACGAACCTCTTCTGCGAGTTTTACAGCCGCATCACCCGTGGGTTTTGCGTGCAGTCGATCCGCCAACGCAGCATGATCAAACGGGACAGACTCCTGTGCTTTGATCGGTAAACCAGCAAAAACAAGAACGCTCATCACCGCTGATATCAAAAACTGGCGACTATTGGAAACGAAAATCTGCATGTTAGATGCTCTCCCTATTGGTTGACGACTCACTGTACTATCAATCCCCTTGAGGAATTTCCAACTCCTCTGCAACTAAAATCGATTATAGTGAATTTAATGTTTGAGTCATCCGCAGTTTCGGATAACCCAACCAGCCGATTCAACAGTTCGATTCAAAGCCGCTCCCAAAAACACGGAAATCTCTATGCCCAATGTGATTGTCATTTGTGCCAATGGTCTCCAGACAGCCTATCTTGGCACATACGGCAACCCGTGGATCCATACCCCCAACATTGATCGAATGGCCGCACGAAGCGTCGTGTTCGACTGGCACTTTCCAGACAATCTCACCACCCTTCCAGCCCGCAGGTCATGGTGGTCCGGCCAGTACACAATTCACGACCCACTCAAGAGTTGGGGCCCTCTTGAAAATGCTCAGGAACTCGAACTGCTCTCCCTGTTGAAAACGGCCAAGGTTCGCACAACACTTATCAGCGACTGCCCTTACGTCAACGACCCTTCGATGGGCTTTGCACGGGCCTGGTCCGAACGTATCCTCGTTCGTGGTTCAGGTTACGACGCATGGTGTGACCCTCTCGAAGTGAAAGTCGACTGTAGAAAAAAAGGATCTGAACTGCCTTTGCCTCCGGAAACGGATCCAAATTACGAGACCTGGAGAGAGCGCTGGGACGACCTCCTGCGTAATCGGAAGCAAACCGGCAGGCTTCTCGATGAACGGCAGACAGGGGTTGCGCAAGTCGTTACCAAAGCTGAGGATTGGCTCAGTAAGCAAACTCCGGATTCCACGCCTTATTTGCTTTGGCTTGACATTTTCTGCCCGCACGGACCTTGGGATCTTCCGGAAGTCTATCGCGACTATTATGCCGCTGACCGGGCCGACCACTTCGAGATCCACGAAACTGGCGACCTTGTGCCCACTAAGCCATCTGACACCAAAAAGATACGCTCGCTCATCGACGTCCCCGGTGGATGGGTAGGGGACATTATCACCGACGACGAACTGATCCGGCTTCGCAAAACTTACGCCGGTGCCGTCACCATGCTCGATACCTGGGTTGGCCACTTGATGAACTATCTGGAGGACACCGGACTCTGGGATGACACCATCATTGCCTTCACCTCAGATCAAGGCGAACCCCTTGGTGAGCATGGGTTTGTGAGAAGACCCGTGGCGAATGTCCACGAAGAACTGGCCCATACCCCGTTGATCGTGAGATGGCCTGATCTGAAGGAAACGGGTCAAAGGATCGGCTCACTGATTCAGTCCATAGATTTGTCATCAACCATCCTCAATTCTTTTAACTTAGAAACTCCGAAACACTGGCATGGAAAAGATTTAAAGCCTCTGATTATCGACCAGGAGACTCCTTGGCGCGAGATGGTCATCACCGGGATGGATAACGATATCTATGCCATCAGGACCCACGAGTGGCTGTTGATTCAGCACGCTGAAGCCGACCCGGATGAGAGCGATCCCAAAGAAGAGCCTGACGACATCTTAGACACCGAACTTGACAAGCCGGAACTCTATATCAAGCCAGAAGATCGGTGGGAACGTCACGATGTTGCGTCAATGAATGAAGATGTCGTAGAAGAACTATCCGCCCAGTTAAATCAGATCCTTGAAAAACTCGCGGAAGCCGCGGATTAAACCCCTGAGAGCTTCAGGCCAATGGGCCTATCTCGTCAGGCCCATCTGGCCACCCGACCATGTTTGTCGCTTGGGGGGAACCACTTCGTCCTGCTCAGTCCATATCGATCGCAAACCCTTGCCAGCACGTGACCACCAACCTTGTGCCGAAGGACTTGCAGACGCTTTGACTGGAGACTCTGATGGAACTCCCAACGTCGATTTATTGGCCAGAGGAGCGGCTGTCATTGAGGTTTGTTGAACCGTAACGTCCCTGAGGGGAGGAGGTTGCATGCCCACTAAGTAAGGTCGTGGTTTAAGTTGGTCTGAGACACTTGAAACCGCGACTTTAGGCGACTCCAATGGACGCCCAACCAGCTCAATCGCGGGCACCTTATGATTCGCCCAAGGGTTCGCTGACTGAGTTCTGGCCGCAGTGTAAGACGCTGGAAACTGGATCGGTGGCAAGCTCGCAATTTGACTTGAATTCGCTACTGGATTCGATTGCGACCGACGACCCAAATTGTCATTAACTGGCTGCCCTTGAACGACTTCTGAATGAGACTCAGCATCAGGAACAGGCCCGGCTAATGGCCGCCGACTTGCCCCCTCAGACTGCTGAAACATCCTCAAATTCGCGACTGAACGAGTGTCCACAGCCTTTGTCGATCCCTTTTGACGCCAGTCAAAGAGTCCACCTGCTGCTGAACGAAGTGATTTCAGGCCTGAATCTTGATTCGCCTGACCTTCATTTTCAGCGACTAAAGATCGACGACGGAACGGATTAAGTGCATTCACCCTCTCCCCAATCAGCCCAGACCATTTTTGAGAGCCACTTTGAGGAGCCATCGCTGAATCATCCTGCCCTGCTTCCGGCTCTTCAAGAAGTGGCTTGAGCACAGGCACCGCCTCTTCCGTGATTGCAGGAGCGGCGGGAATGACTTCATTTACAACAGGTCCCGCTGATGGTTCAACTGGCTTGACCGACTCGTCCGGGCCAACTTTTTCTGTCACAGTAGACTTGATTTCCACTGGCTTTGCATCTACCAGTTTCGCAGGTTCAACAACCGGGGCCGATGAACGTTCGACGCCCTTGTCCGATGGAGAATTTAAAACTGGCGTCGATTCAGGTGTAGCGACTGGATTCGATGAAACTTCAGGTAACCCAGGAATTTGCAACTCTGGTGCAGGAGTCGGCGGAGGTAGTTCAGCAGATTCACCAACAGACTTCGCAGATTCCTCTAAAGTCTCCTTGATCAGAGATTTCGTCTCGGTTTTTGGTAAATTTTCGAGCTTCGTTTCCATTGATTTAATAACGACTGGTGGCTGGATTGGAACAATTTGAGGCATCGGTTCTGCTGGGGTCGCCTCTAGTATCGGCTTCGGATCAGCCAATGCGACTCTCTCAACTGGACTTTCTGCGATTAAAGGTAAAGCCTCAGGAGCTTCCGGCTTCTCAACAACCTGAGTTGGCAAAGCCGGTATCTCAAGCGCAATCCGTGGGCTTTCTGGAACGGTCAATGGAGCATTCTCAAGCTCTTTGATCGCGGCCTCTTCGATGGTTTTCGCCTGACCCGGTTTCACAGGCTTTTCCACTTTCGCCACCAACTCTTCCGCCGGTCCTGCTGGAGCCGGTTCATGAACTGGCAATTTTAGCTCGGTCTGAACCGGCTTCGGAATCGCTGTGACCGTCGGTATCACTGGAATCTCAGGCACTGCTGGCAGTGGTGTCGGTACCGGCGCAACTTCCAGCACTGCTGGCAATTGAGAAACATCAGGCTTCGGTTCAGCTGTGACAGGTTTAACCACAGGCGGCTTCGCCAGTTTCTCCACCGGTACTACAGCTGGTTGTGTCGGTGAAGGAGTTGAAGGTGCCACGACCGGGGTCGGAGAAGATGCTTTATCCACCTGATCGGGATTCGTCTTAGCCGTTTCACCTGCGTTAGTTACCACGACAGGATCCGTCTGGGGCTTCACAGGCTTGGGCTGAGGAATTTCGGTTGCGATTAGGGGCTTCTGCGGCGTCTCTTCCTTCTTCACTTCAGTGATTTTCGAAACTGGTGCCTGCTGAGGCTGGCCTGGATTCGATGCGGCCGCCAGTGCGGCAACCGCTGAAATCGCTCCAGCAGAGTTCTGGGAAAGAGTTGCCCAGCTGGACTTATCAATCACTGGCTCTACTTTATCGGTAGAGACTTTCGCTACATCATCCTTAGCTATAGTAACTTCTGTCACCTCGACCAGCTTATCGGAGTTCGCCGATGGAGCTTTTTCGGGCTGTTCGACTGGATCTTGATTCTGAGCCGTTATGGTTTCAGGCTGACCAATCTGAACCTTTATTGGTCGATCGTCTCTTTGAGCGAGATTGGGGAAGAGTTGCGTGAAACGAGATTTCACATGATCGTCAGAAGGCTTTTCAGGCCATTGATTTGGATCATTTACGACAGCCACACGACCGGTGTTTGATGTCTGCCCTGAAGCCTTAACCAATAACGAGGACTGGGCAGAGGCAAACGGATGTTTCTCAGACGATTGATGTTGCTGATGTACGCAACCGACCGAAGTCAGGCATACGAGACCAGCCAAGCGCATCCGAACTTTTATGGATTGATCCAGTCGCATGGCGACTCCTTCGCCTCAGTCACATACCTCACGCGTCGGCAATTACATAACCAAAACGCGCGAAATCCTTCATATTCGATATCGTCATTCCAATCATCCCAATCCAGAAAATCCGACCGGATCCGATCATTCATAAAAATCTTCAAAGGAAACGCGAACTTTTAACGAATATAGGTTCCTAATCGATTCCGGTCGATTCGATTCGGTCAAGTTTTGTTTGACCCCCCAGACTCTATCTCACATACTATATGTGCGAGGGCGATGTGTGACACGACTAGCAACTTTTGTCCCGATTTTCTGCCGTTCGACTATCCAGCTTTCTTAGCTGTAAACATCGTGAACTACAACATTTGGGTGTATGATGAGTCTTGATATTGGCCGACTTGGCGATCCTGGTTTCGATGCTGTCTGCGACGTCCTTCTCAAAGGCGTCCGCAAGACTGGTACGCATGCACACCTGATTGACATTCGAGAAGCACTTAAACCGGCTGTCTCAAAAGATCGTCCACTGGTCATGCTCTGCCCCCATGCTGACGATGGAGCCATCTCGGCTGGCTGTCTGATCCACGAATACGCCGTTAAACTCGACATTCCCGTCTCGGAAGTGCTCGTCTTTGCCGGAGAGCGAAATGTCGACGCCCCCTGGCTCAACGAAACCAAGAAAATCAGTGTTCGCGAAGCCGAATTCCGGCTCGAGTGCAGCGTTCTTGGATCTGAAGCCATCTGCTGGGACCTTGAGGCTTATCGCTCGCCTGGTTATCACCCGACCCATGCCGATCTTGCGAAGGTGATCGACTGGTTCTCCAGAGTTCGTCCCGGAGCTCTGATCGTTCCGCCTGCAACGGATGGCCACATGGCTCACCGAATGACCCGGACACTTGCGGCATTAGGCCTTTTGGGAGCTGAACTTAACAGCACCTTGATTCTCAGTGGATGGACTCCCTGGGGCCCCCTGCCCCGGCCAAACGCCTACTTCACTTACGATGAAAAACTGGCCCACACAAAGGCCTGGGCGATCAACTGTCATGCCTCTCAGGTCAGGCTCACCGATTACACCGAGTTCTGCGAACATTTGGGTCAGGCTTATGCGTCCCTCGTTCGCGAATGGGCTGAAGGACACAGGCTGCCGTCCGGAAGGTCTCAAAAAGAAACCAGTTTCGTGGGCGTGGAATTGTTCCAGATCGAACATTTTGAACCAAGTCTCGCTGAAGGGCCCGCCGCCGACCCGATGCAAGTCGCATTGGGAATTCTGAACGGTCAACTCTCGGCGGAATCGATTCTGACCTGCCACGACTGATCCCATATCACTTTGACTCAACCTTTCAATCAGGACACCGAGCAACTTTTCGGTGTCTTTTTTATTTTGTACGTTCCATTCAAAACCCGGTCTGGACTGACCTGAATATCTTTTTTAGTCGGGCCCATAAATTCGATTCAATCTTACTTCGGCCTGAATTGGCATATAAAAACACTCCACATTCCTGAAACCGGACCAAATCGTTGTGCAGTTCGAACGGCGACTGGTACCGATTTTCAGGCTTTACCTCCAGGCATTTACAGAGAATGTCCATGAATTTTGGCGGTACTCTGGATTGCAGGTTTTTCATTTCCAACATTGGTTTATCATGGCACAAATTCATCATTAGTTCCCCGACCGAATCCATCAGCCGAATTTTTTGTCCGTTAAGCATCTCTCCAAGAATTAGCCCAATGGCATAAATATCGGATCGGATATCCACTCGAATATTGGCAGATAGAACCTGTTCAGGCGACATATACGAAGGTGTGCCAAGCCAGAATTCACTCAACGAATCGAGAGTCTGCTCCTCTTCCAGTAAATACCCAAGTCCAAAATCGGTGATTTTAGGAATATGATTCTCTAGACGGACAGATTTTGAATTCGATTGCTGATCTTGTTTTGCGATGATAATGTTCGCGGGCTTCAGGTCTCGATGCACCACTCCGTTCTGATGGAGGTAATCCAAAGCCGAGGTCAGGTTGATTGCCCATTCGACACAAAGCTCAAGTGGAAGGCCATTCGGATATTCTCGGATCCATTCTCGCAGGGTCTTACCAGTCTCAAACGCGCTGGTCATATAAGGCACACCATCGACATGCCCTACATCCTGCACGCTAATAATGGAAGGATGTTGCAATCGGTAAGCCATTCGGGCCTCCCGATGAAACCGACGCATCGCCTTTTTATTCAGCATGCGATCCGTGCGCGGAACTTTCAAAGCGACATCAATGCTTTTTGAACCGTCATTCGCCTTGTAAACAATTCCAAAGCCGCCGTGAGCGATGTAATGGCGGATTAGAAAAGGCCCGAATGAATCTCCAGGCTGGAAGACGGTGATTGGATCACCATCCTCATCGCTGTAATCGTCATTGTTATCATCGGAACTGGGCGTATCTCTATCATACAGATTGTCGATCTTAGGATTGGATTTAAGGAAAATCTGCTTCAGCAGGTCTTCCATCAACTTGTGTTCACCATTTTTTTCGAGATTGTCAAAGTCGAGAAACCGCTTGTTCATTCCGTCGTTTGGAAACAATGGTGTCAGATCTGATTCGAATTCTGGTGAATCTGGCTTGGTTTTTCCAGACCCTGATTCGGTATTATCATGACTTTGAAGCATAAAGCAGTCCAGACATTTTTGGTTTTCAGGGGATTTCATCCTGTAAATCCATTTATAAAGCTCGATTCATCAGCATTATATGAAGATCTATACCGATTATTCGGTATAGATCTTTTCTGATGAAATTTCCAGAAAAGGCAGCGAATCATGTTGTATTCAATCAAAAAGTATGAAACTAG
>CAMBZY010000076.1 GCA_945872325.1 Candidatus Kuenenia stuttgartensis
GCCATTCGCATTCCGACAATCCATCGCCAATAGCTTTCACTTCTTACAACTGAAGCGATGTGCGTATCGGCCAACTGACGGTCGTAGATCCTCATCAGATCAGAAAGTTCCACCTGCCTCCATGGCCGAACTGTCCAGCCCCCACGCGAGGCTTCCTGCTGCATGATGTCTTCGGTCGGCAGGTTTCTTGATGAAACTGCGAGCGGGCGGGAGAGCCCGACTTTGACCCATCCAATTTTTTCGTAGTTGTCAGGCGTACGAGTGGTCAGACCCAAAAGGCCGATCTTGGCAGCGTCCGACCGCTTCACAGCTTGTTTGATCAGTTGCTCAGCCAAGCCTCTGCCCCGGAATTCGGGGACTGTGCCCAGCCAGACAAGGCCTGATATGGGAAGCTCCAGTTGATCAATCCTGATCGACCGGCGTGCCATCAGGACGTGGCTGGCCAGCCGGCCACTGATCCTCGCCAGCAGACGATGCTCTGGCTTATAGTCTGGATCCAGTAAAGAATTGTAAAATCTTTCCCGATCAAGAGTGCGGAACGAATTGATCAGAACCTGACCGACTTCGTCGTGATCTCCTTCGCTCGCTTCCATAAAGTGAGCAGCTGGAATTCTCTTGGTTGTCGCGATTCTTTCCGTCACAGAGCCGGTTCTCATCGATTAAACCCTTCATGGTGAAGTACCGAAGTGATCAGGCAAAATCCGCTCTCTCTGTCGATTCGTTAGCTATTATAGCAAGACCGAATCGTTAAAAAAAGAACCAAACCCTATTGACAAATAAGTTTCTCGAAATTCCTCAAAAAACCTTGTCAAGTGGGTTCCGATTCATCGACTGTAATCCGATCAAACTCGCCAATCTACGCAGACGAACCATCGAATGGACCGTTATCGAGTATTCTCTCGACCGAGCAACTTGCTCAATCGCGGTCTCTGACCTCAATTCAGTGATTCTTACATTCGTTGCAGAAAGATCACTTGTCAATAAAACTGCGATTTCGCGATTAATCCGGCGAAGTTCCCTCGCTCGCCTTCGTCGCAATTCACGTTCCACCGTGGCCTGTCCAAGCCAAAACTGCTTCTGTTCGAGCAAGATCTTCACGGATGGATCTGTCAGGCCCAATGTCTCTGATTTCCACTCCAGACTTCGCCGATGACGAATCGCCTTATCGAGCTCGTCACGCGCCTGGGCTGGACCAAAATCGTCGATCCGGAGGGTTGCCGACATCACGGCGTAGGCTGGTGGGGTGATCCCGAAAAACGTTTTGAATATGCTGTCGCCAAGCTCGTCATAAATCGCTCCGCCGATCCCGTGTACAAACAGGTCGGCCAGAAGTGTCCTGCACAAAGCGGTGGTGACAAGAGCTCTGGGGCGAATCCGAATCCCTTCGCTGGCGAACCGGGCCAGTTCCTCTACACCTCTATCGGTCGGTCGGTCAGGGCGAATCGAGAGACATCCCATGGAATCCGTCTCTCCGTCGATCCTCAGCTCAACACCTGACCCATTGTCACAAATCCTGATCCAAAGAGAGGTTCGGGTCGGATTCTCGTCACGCCAGACCCACAGTGGAGACTCCCACCATCCATCTTTATGGACAAGGTCTGCAACGGGGTGATTCCTGCTCCGGATCTTATGTTCTTTGCGATATGCGGCAAGATGTTCGTCATGAATCGCATGAAATCGTGGCAAATCGGCCAGAATCATGCAGAACATGTGGCGAACCACAGGCGAATCCGCCCAAAGGCTCATCGGCGATTCCAAAAGCCCGTATCCCCACTCCTGCTCTATCTGCTGACGAGCCAAACTGATACGGCGTGCCCCAGAAGGATCTTGAACCTGCTTCATCCGTGGCCAGATTTCAGTCGCCAAAGGGTCGGCGACATCAGAGGTCAGAACATCACGCAGATTCTCGGCGAAGCCATCAAAGAGAGCCTCGTCCACGATATTCCAGGTCTCGTAAGGGCGGCCATCGTCGGTTTGATCGAACGGCACTTCCACCGTTTTCGGATTCGAATGTAACGAGCCGGATGGGACCTTGATTCGCGTCGATTTAAGCTGGTCCGTATCCGCAACCAGATTCACACCCACGGCATTGATGGCTTTGGCGACGGCGGCAACGGCGAAATTCTTGGCCCAGACACCCGGGTGATAAAGTTCTGGCTGATGGCCCGTCATGATCCAAATGGAATCTTTGTGAAGCGCATTTGGAAAGTGAACGCCTGCATCGGGATTCCAGATTTTCGAGCATTCCACAAAGCTGAGTCGTGCGGAACGTCTTAATTCGGTGAGACTTCTGCCACCGAATTGAATCTCAGGCTGGCTCAAAAGCTGATGATTCCGGGCCGCCATTTCGGGCCAGTCGCTGAGTTGGGGAATGGCGAGCAGGCCAAAATCTGAAGTGGGAGCACGAAAGGTTGAGCCGCTCATAGTCCTTGACTCCGTTTGGGCTTACCCAAATCAGACCGGGCCAGTGCGGCATCAAAAACTGAGCGGTAGTGCTTGAGGCGAAAATTGGAATCGTCGAGGGAACCTCCAAACGAACGATTTTCGTCCAGATAGATCAGAGGAACGGCCATCTCATGAATCTTCATCTGATGTTCAACAGCCTGAACCCAGACTTCCAGGGGCATGGCATATCCAAGATCGACAATCTTGAACTGACTTAAAATATTGGTCCTGTAAGCTTTGAATCCACAAAAGCCGTCGGTCAGTTTGAGTCCAAGCTCCTCTCTCAACCAGCCAAGCACAGTCATATTGATACGGCGACGATCTTCTGGAGGAGGAGCGGAAGGGTCGTAAGTATCTAAATAACGGCTCCCACTGACGATATCGCAATCCTCCAGCATCTTGATCAACGCAGGAATCAGGTGAGGTTCATGCTGGCCATCGCAGTCGATGGTCACCAGGGCATCGTAGCCGCCTTCGACAGCGGCTTGGAATGCGGTGACCAAGCCTGCTCCATAGCCTCGATTTTGGGGATGCCTGATTGTCCGGATCGACTTCTGCCGAGCCAGAATTTCTGGAGTCCGATCTTTCGAGCCGTCATCCACAACCAACACATCCTGAGAATATGCAGCAACTTGCGGCAAAACGGAGTCGAGATATTTTTCTTCGTTGTAGACCGGCAGTGCCGTGAGGAATCGCATTTTTTTTTGTTCAATTTCGCTCGTCGTGACACTTCGGCCGCAGTACTTGCAGAGGGTACAATCCAAAAAAGTTCGGCTCGCACCTGCACCCTTATTCTAAACTTCATATGTCGCAAGTCAACGAAACAGGTTTTTCGTTCCATTCTGGATAATTTTGAGCCATTCTGAAAAAGATCCGTTTTTAACGATCATATCCGTTTTAAGGTTTTGCGGTTGCATGTTCATTACAGCTGACTACAATATAATTTAATGAACCAATCCTTTTGATGGTAAGCAGCAGGTCTCGAGAATATCCATCATGAATGTCAGGTACTACTTACCGCTTTTTCTCATGCTCTCCTCCACGGTCGTTTCCGACGACCGGATTTCGATCGACCTGCGTGGGGGCGGCCGGGTGACTGGCACTGTTTTGACAGAAAAACCCGATGCCCTCTTTGTTGATTTGGGCCACGATGTGGTTCGTCTGCCAAAAGATCAAATTCTTAAGCGGCAGAAATTTACAGGATCAGAAGTCGCGTCGACGACGACCTCTGCGACGGTTTCGGAAGATGATATGGATGGGTTTTACAAGACCGGCGGAATGGACGGCAAATCCGTTCGCCAACTTGTGGATCAATTCGGCGAGGGCGTCATTTCGATCGACACACCATCCGGCAAAGGTTCAGGCTTCTTACTGAACAGTGATGGATATGCGATCACGAATCAGCACGTCATCGCTGGCGAAACACGAATCTCAGCAACGCTTTATAAAAAGAATCCATCGGGAGCCCTCCAGCGGGTCCGGGTTGAAGAGGTCGAGATTCTGGCGATGAATCCGTTGATGGATCTGGCTCTCATTCGACTTCCAAAGCGGGAAGATTTGACATATAAACCATGTTCGCTTTCAGTGGATGAACTTGCGGCCGGTGATGGAGTTTTTGCGATCGGCAATCCTCTCGGCCTTGAACGAAGCGTCAGCCAAGGGATTGTGAGCACCCGGAACCGGAATTTTGATGGTCTGGTTTATCTGCAAACAGACGCCGCGATCAATCCAGGGAACTCTGGGGGTCCACTCTTTAACCTCAAAGGTGAAGTGGTGGGTGTGACCAACATGAAGGCCACCTCAGGTGACAATCTGGGATTTGCGATCCCGATTCGATATGTGAAGGATTTTCTGAGAAATCGGGATGCGTTTGGATACGACAAGACGAATCCGAACGCAGGCTACAGGTACATGGATGCACCTCGTCGGGTCAAGCCCGCAGTGGTATCTTCCAAGTCGGTGGAAGGTCGTTCTGGCCTCTGATTCAGTGGCAGGACAGAACCCTTCAAACGAAGTTTTGAACGTGACAGTGACCAAGTGATTCACAATAGGATGCGTCTCTCGAATGACGCCTTTTGCATCTCTAGGAGTGGAACTGATGATGATTGCAAATAGCCTTCGTTCTTTCTGGACAAGGCTTTCGGCTGTAACCGCCGTGATGCTGGCCGCCGTTGTGGCCCCCGTGGGTGCCGCCTCAATTGAAGAAACTCTGTCAAAAAACACCTTGCTTTTCGCTCGGATCACCAACGCCAAAGCCCTTCGCGAGGCTTTTGAACAAACCCAGTTTGGCCGATTGATTGAAGATCCAGCCCTCAAGCCGATCCGCGCTGATGTTGCCAAGAATCTCGAAAAGTTCTCGGCCGACGTCAAGAGCGCTGCCGGTGTGACTCTCAGCGAACTTCTCACTCTGCCTACAGGCCCAATGCACATCGCCGTCATTCCAGGCACGAACGAAAAAGTTCCTGTCGGTTTTTACGCCTCTCTCGACGCTGGAGACAAGGCATCTGCGTTCACCGATGCGATGTCCAAACTGATCAAATTTGGCACTGAAAAAGGCTCGAAAGTTTCTACCGAGACTTTCAATGAAGTCTCCATCAGTGTGATCACCAGCGAAATTAAAGACGACGACGGCAAGGCCCCCCCCCCCCATTGCTCTGGCCAAAACTGGCACCGTTTTCCACCTTGGGACTTCTGTAGACGTTCTCAAGAGCGTGATCAAAGGCGCTGGTGCTGACAATCTTGCCTCATCAGACGATTACCGCAAGGCCGTCACCAAGTTTCGTCCAGGCTCCCAGATCCAGTTCTTTGCCAACGTACCAGCCACGATCAAAGTGATCGTCAAAGCTGCCGCTGCCAATGTGGACAATGCTGCTGTCGATGCCCAGCAGATTGAAACCATTGTGAACATGCTTGGCTTGAACGGAATCAAGGCCGCTGCTGGTTCGATCACGCTTAACGATACGACTTTTGATGTCGTTTCAAGCACCTCCCTGCTGCTCGCAAAGCCAGTCGACGGACTCCTGAAAGTCTTCAAACTGAAGCCTTCCAAGATGGAGCCTGAAGCCTGGGTCCCAGCCAACCTGGTTTCCTATCAGTCACTCGGATGGGACCTTGATACGGCTTACACAGCCATCAACGACATCGTCAACATGTTCCAGCCCGGCCTTTTGAACGTGCTTGAACAACAGCTTGTAGGTCCTAACGGTGGAGACCCCCTGAGCTTCCAGAAAGACCTTTTTGGTCCTCTCGGAAACCGGATCACCATCATCTCCGACCTGACCAAACCGATCAAAGCCGATAGCCAGCGAACCCTTGTGGGCGTGGCCCTTGAAGATTCTGCGGTCTTCACCAAGACTCTCCAGAAGCTGTTCGACCTCGGTGGTCTTGAGCCAAAGAAACGCGAATTCCAAGGCACGACGATCTTCGAAATCGAGCCCAATCTGCCTCAAGCTGGTGGCGTGAATGTCGATTCAGGCCCACTCTCGATCGCCATCGCCAAAGATACGCTTTTCATCACGTCTGAGGTGACTCTACTCGAATCCGTTCTGCGTGGTGGTGCTCCAAAGCTGGCTGATTCAGCCGCCTACAAAGCCGTTGCCAAGTTTTATCCTGCCATGCCGACTTCGATCAGCTTCACCGCTGCTGAAGAAGCTGCCCGTTCGGCTTACGACATGATCAAGCAAGGCCAACTCGACGTCGCTCTCGACGCCGCCGCTGGTCAGGCTGGACAAAAAGATGCTCCTGATGTCGATAACCTCTTTGACATCAAGAAGCTTCCTGACTACTCGGTCTTCGCCAAGTTCCTGACCAACACCGGTGGATTCTCAACCGTCGACGACGACGGTGTGACCGCCGTTCAGTTCTCACTTCGCAAAGCCAACCCATGATGATCGCGACAGACTGGAAGAAATTCTGAGTCTGTCCAGTCATGACGAATATAACGAGAGCCACGGCCAAGACGGTCGTGGCTCTCCTGTTTTTCGCATTTCCACCAAACTGCCCAGATCATTTCCAACGATGATAAGAGAGGATTGTCACAAAACTTGACAGGGTCGGTATCATTGCATGGATGCATGCAGATGATGTGGTCAAGTGAACTGGAGGAAGTGATCGATGGACGCGATCGGAACACGGCTGGCGATGTTATTGGGTTTGGCCAAAAGTGGACGACGTGATCGTCGGCGCAAGCCTTCCCTTTGGGGCAGTGTCAATTTGGAGACGCTCGAACTTCGCGAAGTTCCAGCAACGATTGGACCTTTGCCGAACGTCTCCGTTCCAGCAAATACAGGGATGCCAATCACTTTGGTGGGAGGGACTAATCCTCAGTCCTACACGGTCACATCGACCAATCCCAGCATCGCTGCCAGCATGATAGTGGGGCAATTCCTCACCTTCAACATCACCCACAATTCGAGTGGACCTGGCGACCCTCAAATCACGAATCAAACAATGACTTATCAATTGTTTGACCAGCTCACGCCGATCACAACGTCCAAGATCAAGCAGCTTGTCGGCACAGATTTCTACACCGGTAAAGTGTTCCACCGGATCGCAAGTGGCTTTGCCGATGCCAATGGATTTATCGAGCAAGGTGGATCCGTCAATGGTGATGGAACGGGCGAAGTTCCGTTGCCAGGATTCCCATTCCAGGATGAATTTGTTCAGTCCCTGGTCTTTGACTCCAAGTACCAGCTCGCCATGGCCAACGCTGGCCCTGATACGAACAGCAGCCAGTTTTTCGCCACCACAGGCCAGCCACAGTTCCTCAACTACAAGCACACCATCTTCGCACAACTTGTTGATGGATCAAGTCTTGTGGATCAATTGACGACCATCGCCCTGAATGGGACCACACCCGTCAATCCGGTTACGATCAATTCGGCAACCATTACGAATCAAAATAATAATGCGGTCATTATGATCAGCGCCCCCACCGCTGTGACAGGCCAGACATCGACAGTCACTGTCAATGCCACGGATCTGGTGGACGGCTCCACAACTTCCCAAACGTTCACCGTCAACATGGTGAACAGCCCGGTTGTGAACAAGCCGTTCCTCGCTCCCGTGACGCTTCAGCCGAACTATCCGTTGAATCCGGTGACGTCATCGTTCACCCTTTCCGCTGGAAACCCACAGGTTGGAACCACTTACAATTACATTGTCGCCAAGGGTGTGCAATTTAATCCATCCACGGGTCAACAGGAATTCACACCTGTCACAGACGCCACAGTGAATATCAATCAGGCGACTGGAGTGGTTCAGATCACTCCAAATGCTGGCTTCACTGGCCCGATGAATCTTGTGGTGGGGATCAGGGATCAGGTGGACAGGACCGGGACTGGCAATCTCGACAATCCAGGCAATTTCGACCAGCAGAAGATCACCATGACCTTCTCGGCCAACGCCCCAACGGTGCCTGTGGCTGTTCCACAAACGGTCGATAGGGCCACTCAGCCAGGCAACGTCTCCATTCAGCTCGTGGGACAGCCTGGCGATCCAACAGTCCCAACCACCTTGACTTATGACCTGAAAACTTCGCCGACTCACGGTACCCTGCTGAATTTCGATCCAGTCAAGGGAACTGTCATCTATCGCCCTGATGCGACTTACATCGGCAGCGATACGTTCCAGTTTGCCGTGACCGATTCGGCCGGACTGACCAGCCTTCCAGCCACGGTCACCATCCTCGGCCCAGCCGGAGACACTCGCTCCGTACGTGTCCAGAATGGCCTCCTGATCGTCACACCTCCACCGTTCAAACAGAACAATACGGTCTATATTCAGGCTGTCGACAATGTTCTGAGAGTCATCGTGAACGGCAAGATTGATTCTCAGCAGCCAATCGCATCCAACATTCGCCGAATTATTCTTTTCGGCTCGAAACGCAATGACACTCTGGCGATCGACCCCGCGATCACCATTCCTTCCTCGATCAATGGAGGCATGGGTGGCCAGAATCATCTGAGGGCTGGTGGTGGTGCGTCCATCATGCAAGGCTGGTGGGGCAAATTCAACACCATGAAGGGCAGTCCCCAAAAGGACCAACTGATTGGCACCGCCGGGCGAACCCACTTCGTGAAAACGGTCGGCAACGACACCATGTTTACAGGTGACCCAACAGCGGCTCTGCATGGCCCTAAAGGCACGTTCTACAAGTGGGTCAACAATCGGCTTGTTGCCATCCCTGCCCCCAAGCCGCTCCCCAAATTTAAAAAGCGTTGATTCCCCTTAAGGATCAATTCTGATTTCATCCGACCGGTCAGCTCAATTCCTGGGCTGACCGGCCATTTTTTCAGCCTTTTTGATCAGCCTGTTACGAAATCTGTCCACATGAATGACGGCCCTTTTGTGGACCCCTCTGGCGAGCGTTTCAATCTCGTCAAAAGCCTCCACGGCGAACGTCACATAAGGTGGATTCACCAAAATCACTTTAGCACGGCAGGTCACCCGATCTCCCACAGGAGCGGGTGCGAGATGCTCGATATCGACCGTCACGCCAACACTTCGTTCATTCTCATCCAAAAACGGCGCAATTGCTTTGCGAGCTGCATATTCCAGATGTGCAATCAGCCACGGCGTGGCCAAAACGGGCGGCATTTTGTCGTCGGCAAAAGAGATCTGATTCTCAGGCCCAACCACGATATTTTCGTCGGCACTCAGGCCAGCTTTGATCGATGGGCTAAGGGTTTGGGGAGGCTTCATGGGTTCTATCGCTTCCGTTGATTCTCAGAACCGGTTCACTTGATCAGCTTCACGTTATGAATTTCACAAACCACATCCTGAAAGTCGTCGTTGGTCGAATATTCCCAGCCAATCAAATACGCATTTGGAACAACTTTGCCAGTCTTTTTATCCTTAAGCGGATAAATCATCGCCTTGTAAGGCTGACTGGCAAGGCGTGCATTTACGGCCTTCACAAGACCTGGCTGACTGAAAACGCCACCGTCCTTGAGACCGTCGTTCGATACCCAAACTCCAAATGGCTCAGCACCAGGATCAAATTCCAGCTTGGCTCCCTCGTGAAGTGGAGGTGGCAGATTCTTGTTCTCGCGGATATCGGCCGTCGTATTCTTGAACGTATAAACCCACGTCGTAATTCTGGATGGCTCTGTTCCGCTTTGAGTTGGTCGGTAATAGCCACCACGATTTGTCGTTTCAAGCCCCAAAGCGATGGTCGGCTTGTAAGTCACAGGCCCTTCTCCAGCCTTTTGGAACAGCCCCGGGACT
>CAMBZY010000077.1 GCA_945872325.1 Candidatus Kuenenia stuttgartensis
AGAATCGTGGCAAAACCTGGCTTTAATCGGTGGTTGATTCCACCAGCCTCGGTCGCGATCCACTCGTGCATTGGATCGGTTTATGCGTGGAGCATTTTCAACACACCCTTGACCCGTGTCAGGGGGGTTGTTGTGAGTGCTCCTGACGACTGGTCGCTGAGTCAGGTGATCTGGATTTTCACCGTGGCGATTGTATTTCTCGGATTGGCAGCGGCTTTTGCGGGAAGATGGGTCGAGAAGGCTGGCCCACGCATGGTTGGATCAACGGCCTCAGTCTGCTGGGGCGGCGGTTTTTTAATCGCAGCTTTGGGAATTCATTTCCATCAGTTGTGGCTCTTGTATTTAGGATATGGTGTGCTGGGCGGATGTGGGCTTGGTTTAGGCTATGTTTCGCCTGTGAGCACTTTAATCAAGTGGTTTCCTGACCGGCGTGGAATGGCGGCGGGAATGGCAATCATGGGGTTTGGTGGAGGTGCAATTATTGGAGCACCTTTGAACGAAGCCTTGTTAAAGCATTTCTCACAAAGTCCTGTATTTATCGGTGCTGAAGGGGCGGTTAAAACCGAAAACAGGGGCGGTAGAAACTATGCAAAGATGGAGGATGGATCGACACTGGAAGTGGTTGTTCTGGATCCGAAATCAGCCAAGAGTCAGGCCGGCCTGAAGCCAGGAATTTACGAGGTCAACAGTGGTTCAACAGGTGTGGTACAGACATTCCTGTTTCTCGGTTTTTTATATACAGTTGTGATGCTGATGGCTGCGTTTGCATTTCGGGTACCGGCTGAAGGCTGGCTGCCAGAGGGCTGGAGTCCAGACACATCAGGAACGAAGATGATTTCGAGGAGTGATGTGGATATCAACGAAGCCCTGAAAACGCCTCAGTTTTATTTACTCTGGATTGTATTATGCTTTAACGTGACTGCCGGAATTGGTGTGCTGGGTGTGGCGAAAACGATGATGACCGATATTTTTGGATCAGCCTATCCGACCATCGTGACAGCAAGATTTGCCAGTTTTTACGTATTGATGATCAGTGTCTTCAATATGGCAGGTCGGTTTTTCTGGGCCAGTGTTTCCGATAAAATCGGCCGAAAGCAGGTTTACTCACTGTTTTTCATCTTAGGCGTCATTTTATATCTTTGTATTCCAATTCTTTCGAAACAGGCAGCTACAAGTCATTCCATCATTTGGCTGATCGCATTTTATGCGAC
Organism: Candidatus Kuenenia stuttgartensis; assembly: GCA_945872325.1. Lineage (GTDB taxonomy): Bacteria > Planctomycetota > Planctomycetia > Isosphaerales > Isosphaeraceae > QWQI01. Next base: position 1,212 of record CAMBZY010000077.1, read on the forward strand.
CACGATGTTGATCTTTACGATGTATGGAGGGGGGTTTGCGACCATACCGGCATATATCGCGGATTTATTTGGATCCAAGAATGTCGGAGGCATTCACGGACGGATCCTGACGGCCTGGAGCACAGCAGGAGTGCTGGGTCCGGTTGCGATCACTTATTTGAGGGAAAAGTCGCGGCTCTCTGCGATTCATGAACTCGTCTCCCGGGTGGATCCATCCGCATTTGCGAACAAGTTTGGAGCACCTCTGGAAAAGCTCGAAGAATTGATCACTTCAAACACGGTGACAATCGCTCGGTTACTGGAACTCACACCAGGAACGACGGACCCGACCAGTACGCTTTATAACACGACGATGGTTGTGATGGCGGGTCTTCTGGGGATCGCCCTTTTGGCCAATCTGATGATTCGGCCAGTGGATGCCAGTCATCATTTGAAATGACTCACCAGAATTTATCGACGATTTGAGACACAAGTCATTGCACCCACTTGACCCGACAAGCAGATCGCGTCATGCTGAGGGTAATGCATCGCTCTGAAGAAAATCTGGTTCTTTGATCGGTATCAGCCGAAAAAGGAAGGAGAGGATTAGGGGCGATGTCTCTCCGAAGCAAAAGACAGATGTTTAAGGTTGCCCCACAACCGGACACTGTCATGCGGGAAACTCGATCGAAGCGTATCGAATTTCATCGCACGTCTCTCAATCATCATCTAAACCAACTCAACCAGAGAAAAAACGAGATGAATATTTCCACCAATCGTCGCGAAATGATTCGCATCACGGCCGCCAGTGGCTTGGTTCTGCCTTATCTGCGCACTGGCCGCACCATGGCTGACGAGACCAAAACGGCGAACAGCCGCCCTCGGATTGGCTCCATCGGTGTAGGCTCCATGGGTAGTGGTGACTCGTCCGCCGCTGCCCGCTTTGGCGACATCGTGGCCGTTTGCGACGTTGACAAGAGCCATGCCGAAAAGGCCAAGAACAGCGACCGGATCGGCAAGGGCAAGGCCGATGCTTACGAAGATTATCGTAAAGTATTAGATCGTAAAGATATCGACATTGTCACCATCAGCACGCCTGATCACTGGCACTCAAAGATTCTGATCGAAGCCATGAAGGCTGGCAAAGATGCGTATTGCCAAAAGCCGCTGACCCTGACAATTGATGAAGGCAAGAAGATCCTTCAGGTTCAGAAAGAAACCGGCCGCGTGGTGCAGGTCGGCACACAACAGCGCAGCGAAAACAACAACATGTTTCTGCTGGCCGCTGCCATGGTTCGTGATGGTCGCCTGGGCACGATGAAGAAGGTCACCTGCTCCATCGGTGGTGCTCCAAAGGGTGGTCCATTCAAGACAGAAGCCGTTCCTGCAGGCCTGAATTGGGACATGTGGCAAGGTCAGACGATGCCGACGGACTACATCAAAGAACGCTGCCACTATGAATTCCGCTGGTGGTACGAATACTCAGGCGGCAAGATGACCGACTGGGGCGCACACCACGTGGACGAAGCCATGTGGGCTCTGGGTCTGGACAACAGCGGTGTTTCCAAGGTGGAAGTGGTCAAGGCCATTCACCCAGTGCCTTATGCAAAGGGCTACTCCACAGACAAGAGCAGCTACAACGTGGCCACAAACTTCCATGTGAAGTGCACCTGTCCAGGTGACGTTGAACTGAACATTACAGATGAAGGTGAAAATGGTATCACTTTTATCGGCTCGACAGGCTCGATTTTCGTCAGTCGTGGCGAAATCATCTTGAAGGGGACGACTGTTGACGCTCTTTACAAGAAGCCAGTGAGCGAAGACCTCCTCATGAAGATGCGTAACGGGAAGCGTTTTGACAGCCACATGGGCAACTTCATGGAATGCGTCCGCGACCGTGGGAAGCCAATTTCAGACGTTGGAAGCCACCACCGCGCCATGACCACCTGCCACCTGGGCAACATCGCGATGCGTCTGGGCCGCACCCTGACATGGGATGCCGCCAAGGAAGAGATCGTGGGCGACGCCGAGGCCAACGCCTGGCAGTCTCGCGAACAACGCAAGGGCTTTGAAGTCACAGCCTGAGACTGAGTTAAGGAGGGCGGATTTATTCCGCCCTCTGATTTTTTGAATGCAATAAATAACCAAATCACCCGGAATCTATTGTTCCGAAACAGTTATCAACCTGGATGATTCGATATCATGAACAGATCAATTCAACGTCGCGATTTCCTAAAAACTTCTGTCGTATCCACAATTGCATTCCCGGGGATTCTCAAAGCCCGTGGTGCCAATGATCGCCTGAATCTGGCCATTGTCGGCACAGGTGGCCGCGGCGCTGGCAATCTGGCCGACGTTTCCAGTGAAAATATTGTGGCCCTGTGCGATGTGAACGACAACAACCTGGAAAGTGCTGCCAGGAAGCATCCCGGTGCGGCCAAATATACCGATTTCCGGAAGATTTACGACAAGGCCAGCGCGATTGATGCCGTGGTCGTAAGCTGCTCAGAACACACCCACGCATTTGCCACCCTGCCCGCCCTTCAGCTGAAAAAGCACGTTTATTGCGAAAAGCCGCTGGCCTATAACATCTGGGAAACACGCCAGGTGATGGAAGCCGCTAAAACGGCTGGCGTGGCCACTCAGATGGGTACCCAGATTCATGCTGGCTCGAACTATCGTCGTGTGGTGGAGCTGATTCAAGCCGGAGCGATTGGTGATGTGACCACTGCCCGCGTTTGGGTGGGCCGAGCCTGGGGCCGCCAAAGTGCCGAAGACGCCAAAAAGAACGGCGATATTGTGAGCATTCAGGAGCGGCCAACCGAGGCTCAGGAACCACCGGCCAACCTCGACTGGGACCTCTGGATCGGGCCTGCTCCATGGAGACCATTCCACAGCACCTATTTTCCTGGCCCTAAGTGGTATCGCTGGTGGGACTTCGGCGGCGGCACCATGAGCGACCTCGGCAGCCACTGGAACGACCTTCCGTTCTGGGCTCTGGATCTGGACGCACCGACGGCCGTAAGCGCCACGGGCCCTGCCCCTCATCCGGAACTGGCGCCGGCTTCGATGTCGGCCACGTTCGAATTTCCAGCCAGAGGCAAGCGCGGCCCCGTGGTCATGAGTTGGCATCAGGGAGCGGAAAAGCCTCCGGAATGGACCGACAAAAAAATCCCCCAATGGGACAGTGGCGTACTTTTTATCGGCTCCAAGGGCATGCTCTTGACAGACTATGGGAAGCACCTGCTGCTGCCGGAAATGCAATTTGCCGATTACAAGCGGCCTGAGAAGTCGATCCCCGACTCCATTGGCCACCACGCCGAATGGCTCAAGGCTTGTAAGACAGGCTCGCCCACCACATGTCCGTTCTCGTATTCAGGCCTTTTGACCGAGTCAAATCACCTGGGCAACGTGGCTTATCGGCTCGGCAAACGCATCGAGTGGGACAGCAAGAACCTGAAATGCACCAACGCCCCTGAGGCTGAACCTCTGATTAGGCGGAAGTACCGCGAAGGTTGGAGCCTGAGCTGATTTTATTCACCTATAATCGCCGATATGGCGTGATTTCTTGAGTCACGCCATTTCACGATTTGAATGAGATACTGGCTATTCATGGTTTATTTCAAGAGATCAGAATCTGCGGATTTCAATCCATGTCATTTGAACCCGGAAATCCTGAGACCAGTGATTGCGATTATTACGAGGCGAATCGCCGGTTGTGGAATTCCCGGACTCCGCTGCATATCGATTCCAAGTTTTATGATATGGCAGGATTTCGTGCCGGAAAGTCTTCACTGTGCGGCATTGAACTGGTAGAGATGGGCCCAATTGCAGGCAAGTCCCTTTTGCACCTGCAATGCCACTTTGGCCAGGATACCATTTCACTTGCTCGGCATGGCGCACAGGTAACAGGTGTTGATTTTTCAGAAACCGCGATTCAGGCTGCTAAAATATTGGCCGAGGAATTGCAAACGCCAGCCGAATTTCTTTGTCATAACATTTATGATATGCCTGATCAGCTAAACGGGCAATTTGACATTGTATTTACGTCATTTGGAACCATCGGCTGGCTTCATGATATTCAGCAGTGGGCACGTCTGATTTTCAGGCTCCTCAAGCCCGGTGGACGATTCTATATGATAGAATTCCACAGATTCTATCACCTGTTTAATGAGACAGGGTTGTTGATATACCCTTATTTCCACTCGCCGATTCCTGATCAAGAGATTTCCGACAAAACTTATGCCGATGGCCTGAAACATGAGCCGATGGCCGAATATTGGTGGAATCACTCGATGAGCGACATAATCATGGCATTATTACAATCCGAATTACAAATAGAGCTGTTTCATGAATTCCCATATTCGGTTTATCGACTAGGGGACCAGATGGTGGAAATAAATTCCGGTAAATGGGTCTTTCCTGGAATCGGAGATAAAATCCCGTACATGTTTTCCATAGGTGCCAGTCGTCCATCTACCAAACGCCTTTAAATAAAGGGGTCTTACGGCACAATCCATAATAAATGGCTAATGTCAGAATTGTGCCTGACACGGCAATAAACAGGCCTGGTGTCCGCCTCATTTTCAGGAAGAAAATCAGTCCCAGCCCTGTGAATGAAATGAAACAGAGCAAAGCGGCTGAAATGTCGATCAAAAGCGACCAGCCGGGTCCTGAATCACGGCCCTTGTGGAGGTCGTTCAGCACAGCCACCAAACCGTGAGAGGTTTGCGTCAGCCTATATCTTCCGGTGTCGCGTTCAATCACGACGTCAGCTGCATAGCCGGGGCCTTTGAAGGTGACCACGCATTCGCGGTCTTCTCCATTAAATTCCGCCAAAGCTCCACGCACTTTATCTGAATAAAGGCGACAATGCGATCCCTTCGTCCCTTCCTGGTAAACGGATAGATTTATCTTGTTTTATCATCCATATTCCGATAGATTAAGATAGAATGCAAGTGACACGTTTTATGAGAGGCAGGCGCGACGTGAACCGATTTCTCAAATCTGGATTTTCGATCGGGATTTTGATCGTGTCAGGCTTATGGCAAATATGTAGCCTTCAGGCCGACGATTTTGATCGCGAGCCGATTCTGTATCGCGATACTGCTCCAATCAACCCCATCTCCAAGCTAGAGAACGATTTAAAATCAGGGAAAAAGTCGCTGGATTATACCAACGCACGTGGTTATCTGGCGAGTTTGTTGAAAGCTCTCGACGTGCCTCAGGATTCGCAGACACTGGTCTTCTCCAAAACCAGCCTTCAGCGCGAGCGAATTTCAGCCGATAGTCCTCGCGCCCTTTACTTTAACGACGACGTTTATATTGGCTATTGTCAGAATGGAGAGGTTCTGGAAATCTCTGTAGCCGACCCGAATCTGGGCACCGTTTTCTATACTTTGGATCAGGAACGTGCTGAAAAGCCCGCTTTCACTCGCCAGACAGACGCCTGTCTCTTGTGTCATGGTGGGTCGCAAACCCAGTCGGTCCCAGGCCATCTGATGCGTTCCGTTTTTGCAGATGCCGATGGCCAACCCCTGCTGGCTTCAGGCAGTTTTCGATCTGACCATACTTCTCCGTTTGAAGAGCGGTTTGGTGGATGGTATGTCACAGGCGACACCGGCGACCAGTATCATCTGGGAAACAAGATATTCACCAAACGTCAGTCTTACAAAGACGTGGACTGGTCCCGGGGCATGAATTTAAAGACTTTGGATAGGCTGATTGATACCAGCCCTTACTTGCAGAATAGCAGTGATGTTGTGGCACTGATGGTGCTGACTCATCAGTCAGAGATGCATAATCGTATCACAAGGGCCAATTTTCTGACACGTCAGGCATTGCATTATGAAGAGGCTCTGAACAAGGGTCTTGGAGAGCCACCAGGACACCGCTGGCCCAGCACCACGGCACGGATAAAATCGGCCTGCGAGCCACTTTTGGAATATATGCTTTTCTCTGAAGAATTGCCACTGAAGTCGGAGGTTAAAGGCACGTCCACATTTGCCAGGACATTTGCCGACCGTGGCCCACGTGACAGAAAGGGTCGATCGCTGCGCGAGTTGGATTTAAAAACGCGACTCTTTAAATATCCATGCAGCTATCTGATCGAATCAGATTCATTCAAACAACTGCCAAAAGAAGCCTCTGATTATATTCAGAAACGACTTGTGGAAATCCTCAATGGCAAGGATAGATCCGACAAATTCAAGCATTTGAGCGAATCTGACAGGAAAAACATCCTTGAGATTCTCTCTGATACCAAGACAGGCACCTGAAGCGGGTGGGATTGACCCCCTTCATAACTCGCAACCTCTTTCTTTCAAATAGTTTAAAGCGTTATTACGAAACGGGTTTGTCTCGACAATTGACGATTCACCCTGGAAGCGGGTGGGCTTCACCCCCACCCTACATTTGTTGGGTTGGGTTTATCTAGCAGCGGGAACACAAATCAAATGAAAAGCCGTGAGTGAATTGAAATTCGCTCACGGCTTGAGTTTTCACTACTTTTTGGACGGAAGATCAGATCTTCCAGCCTTCGCGTAGTTCAGGCTGAATGTACTGGGCCGCTTCAGGGGCGTTCGTCACTTTGCCTGTGGCTGGATCGTAGTCGATGGCCTTGTTGACGCGAATCGCCACGTTGCCCAGGATCATCGACTCTGTGAGTCGGCTGGAATATTCAAAGTTCGACTGGGCATGGGACGGCTTCCCTGCACGGATGGCTTCAACCCATTCGCGTTTGTGGTTATCGTCCGTGCCGCGGCCGCCTTCCAGACGTGGGATGTAAGGCGTTGGAGCCTTATAACCTTCATATTGCTTTTCAGGCCAGAGCATTTGCTTTGAGCCGTAATCCGAAGGTGAATACATCTGGCCTTTGGATCCGATCAGCAGGGATCCGCTATCGGATGGCTTGAAGCCGGCTGGGAAGAGGCTTTCTGGAGGCAAGTTCCGCTTGCCATCGCGAGCACCTTCGTACCAGTGCAGCTTGACCGGTGGCAAGTCTCCACGAGCGGCAAATTCGTAGGTGATCACAGCCCAGGCTGGATAGGTTTCCGAATTGATTTCGGCATGTTCAGCTGAAACCCTGTTAGGCAATTCGAGCTTGAGGGCCTTGAAGACCAGATTGGCGGTGTGGCAAGCCATATCGCCCAGGCTGCCTGTCCCGAAATCGAGCCATCCGCGCCAGTCGTGAGGGTGATAAACCGGGTGGTATGGACGAACCGGAGCTGGTCCAAGGAAAAGGTCCCAGTGGACGTGCTTCGGTACAGCAGGAGTTTCTTTTGGTCGAGCCACGATGTCTGGCGATTGCTTCCAGTATTTGAATGGACGATTGGTCCAGACATAAACTTCCTTGACATCGCCAATGGCACCCGACTGCACGATTTCTGCACCAGAACGGAGGCCGGAATCGGCTGTTCCCTGATTACCCATCTGGGTACAGACGTTCTTTTCCTTGGCAATCTGGCGCATCATGCGTGCTTCCCACACGCTGTGGGTCAGTGGCTTTTGGCAATACACGTGCTTGCCCATGCGCATGGCCATGATGGAGGCAGGAGCGTGGGTATGGTCAGGCGTGCTCACAACCACGGCGTCGAGCTTATCTCCAAGCTCACTCAGAAGCTTGCGGTAATCGACATACTTGGCGGCATCTTTGAATTTCTCGGCTTTGGAGTCGAGTCGTTTTTCGTCAATATCGCAGATGGCAGCAATACGGCCATGATTGCCGGCCTGATCGATATCAGAGCCACCTTTGCCACCCACACCGATGCCGGCGATGTTCAGAGCATCGTTTGGTCCGAATCCAGCATAAGCCCTTCGGCCATTGGGCCATACGGCAAAACCGGTGACCGTGGCGCCGAAGCCTTTAAGAAGTTGACGACGATCCGGATGAAGTGAACGGGACGACATGGCAGGCGGCTCCCAAGTTTTGATTGAGCAAAATACAGGCAGGATACGAAGATTGAAGCGTAGGGTAGGAATGGCGATCGGTCCCCGGTCATGGGAGTACGGCCATTAGATATCATAATAGCATGTCCGTGACGGCCTAACCAGATGGGATTCTCCGATTTTTCTGAAGACTTACAACAAAAAACAAGCCAGTCTGGCGATAGTGAAAAAGGGCTGTTTGACCATGATTGTAGGACGCAACCAGAGATTTCAGCGAGTCGATACTTCTCTTCAGATAAAAGATTACAGAAACATCGACTTGTTCAACATCGGAATAAATGTTATGTTAGATAAAGAACCCTCCACTTTGCCGACCCCTGAGGCAAAGTCATGCCGCCACGCCTTCGCTCATTTTCCAAAGAATTGTGCGAAGATTCGCGAAATTACGGCATCCTCCTTTCCCCTCGCTCATGGGAGGCACCAGCCATGAAATCATGGACGTACCGAACAAACTCCCGTTTTTTTCAAAACCTCACCGCATGT
>CAMBZY010000078.1 GCA_945872325.1 Candidatus Kuenenia stuttgartensis
AGCCCGTAAGTTGCAACAACAGGCCAGGATTGTGCTGATAAACCGTTAAATAAAAGTGTGGTCGTGAGGCCTGTCGCAACTGACGAAATCAAGAGTCCGGATCGAATCAATGGTCGTCGGTAAGTCTCAGGCGCATTTTTCGAATGCAGAATACGCGCGGTCATCAGGTATCCGATGTTTAGCAATGAGAGCCCAAGCAAATTACTTTCAATGGAAAGATTCGCGATATATCCAAGGTTTACAAAGAAACCTGCAGAGGCAGCACAGGCAAGATAAACCATCCATGGAAGTTGATAAACCCATGTGATCAAAGAGAATCCGACAGTATAGCCCCCGAGAGTGAAAAGGGCGGCCCAGGGCTCTGTTGAACCGAGTATACAGGAGCCGATCGCCAACGGGAGGCCGATGTAATGGCAATGGAGTTGCAGGCGTTTATCTTGCCAGACGGTTTTGAAGTAACGTGCAAGAATGATCAGCAGACTGTTGAAAACAAGCCCGTTGATGGCACGATAGGCCAGAGGAAGTTTTTTATTGTATCCAAGCGCTGCAGCGGCTGAGGTTTCAATGGATGAGATGAGATCTCGAAGAAAGTCGTATGAACCGAAGTAGCAGAGCACGCATGCTCCAAAAGCGGCATAAAGATAGGCTGGAAGGCGTTCGCGATGCAGGCATTTTATAAAAAGGCCAAGTCCAAGCAAAGCTGTGGCGAGTGTATTTCCTGTGTAGAGAATGGAACGCCCGGGTGGGTGAGCCAGAGCCAGTGCAAAGGCACAGCTTGTGAGTATAAAGCCAACAAATCGGGCGGCTTTTTCAGCACGATCAATAAAACCTTCCGCAATTCGGACGGACGACATGCCAGCGAAAATGACGGGTATGGCATATAGCGATGGGCCGATATGGAGCACGCTTCCACCGATCCGCACAACTCCCCAAAGAAATGCAAATACGAGTAGACTTAAAATCTCAAATGGAGGCGTGGAGGCCACTCGCTTGAGATGAATCCAGTTTATACTGGCCAGAAAAATGGCCGATGTGAGGACCATGGAAATAAAACCCCAATTGAAAGGGGCGTTGCGTGGAGTGAGGGCGTCGATCATGCCGAGAGCTAAAAAGGCGAGGAATGTCTGTTGGCCACCGGGTACATTTACGGCTGGCCAAAGTTTTTTCCCGATCAGGGCAAATGCTAGAAGGCTGACGCTGAGAACTCCAAATCCAATGGTCGATTTGGTAGCAAATACAGGCATTTCGCCGACAAGTGCAAAATCCACGGGCAGCATCAAAAGTGTTGTCAGGCTCAAGATCTTCCCTGCACGCTCTGCGCCCCATCGGATCAGGCCTCGGGCTGAGGCTGCAAAAAGACTTGTATATGCCACGGCCAGAAGGACTTTGCCTTCCGGTCTCCAGAGTAGATCGCCCAGTAGAATGGCAGCTCCTACGGTTGTACTGACCACGATCAGAATCACCGCCAGGGCCATGATCAGCTTCTGCCATTGCTCTTCAAGAAATTCTGCTGCCACGCTGGTCCACGTAAATTTTGGGCCTAATTGTGATAGATCAGGAGGAATTTCAGGTCTTTCTATCGGTGGACGTTCTGGAATTTCTTTTTGAAAACTTGGGCCTAAAGGTCCGAGTCTTGATTTGTATTGACTGACTGAAGCCTCTGCACTCATGGGCTCAGGGGCTTTGACAGACTTATCGAGCAGCGTTTTAATCCGGTGTGCTCGGCCCAGATGTTCAACTGGGATTTTACCTGAAAATTGAATCTGCCAGTCAGAGATGTATTTTAACGCTTCACTGTACAGGCCCGACTTTTCAAGGGCGGTGACCAGCAGATCCCACGCCTCGTTCGAGAAAGCGTTAAGTTTGATGGCCGATTTTGCAGATTCCGAAGCCGTCGTATAATCACCAGCCGAAAGGGCCTTACGGGTGGTTAGCAACTGTGATTGAAATAAGTTGGTTTGATCACGCTTGCGAATCAAATCTTCAGTTGCGGCAAGTCGGGCTAGAAGTTCAGAATGGCCAAAGGTTTGAGTGGCTTCCTGACAGAGTTCCTTTGCCGTTTCGAACTTTTCATTCCGGATTGCATAATCAATGGCTTTTTCCCAGAAATCCAATCGATCAGGTGCCAGGCTACAAGCGGCCTCAGCCCAATTGATAGATAAAATCTGATAACGGCTGGTTATGGCACATTGCTGAGCCATTTGGATGGCCCGTTCTGCTCGACCAAGCTGATTCAAATCCTCTAGCCGATGATTTTGTTCAGTTGAAACTATTTGAAAGGCATCGTCCGTCAGCAGGCTTCTGCTCACCAGCCCTTCCATTTCCGCAACGTGATATCTGATGCAGTCGATTTCTCTGAGCTGATCGGCGTTGTAAAGTGGGTCGATCAGATCCGAGTCGATCTTTTCGTTCACCAATCTGTCAGGGGCCTGATTCGGGGGCTTAAGGCAGTTTGGGCAATTAGAACTGCCCGATGTGGCCATGTCGACAGGGCAACCGCAGTGGATACATAAATATGGCTTGGACATGGCGATCGGATATCTTTCATCTATTGCTCAATCGAATCAATCAGTCTCCATCATACGCAGATCCTGCGCGAATGGAACCAACTCTATCTATAAATGCCCAAATATGTCTGGGACCCTTCAAACTTGTTGGAAATATTTTGGGATTTGGAAGACATCCTCGATGAATTGAGCAAGTTCAAAATCGAATGAAAGGCTTTCCGAGCGGTTCGATAGGTGGTAGTCTTGGTATCAGGAAGGTGGTATCAGGATCACTTCCGGCTTGCAGATTTTCAGATTCAGAGGGAAGAGGAACCAGGTCATGCAGAATCCAGAGAATGGTTCCGTTTCAAGGCTTATCACGGATTTGAAAACCGGCGATCATGAAGCGGCCAGACAGATCTGGCAGCGTTATTATGAGAACATCGTTCGACTTGCACGTTCACGGATGCGCGAAGTTCCTCGCGCTATGGCCGATGAAGAGGACGCGGCTTTGAGCATATTGAACAGCTTTTTTTGTGGAGCTGCGGCTGGCCGATTTCCAATTCTTGAAAACCGTGACGACCTTTGGCGGATCCTGATGACTATTACGACTCGTAAGGCAATCAAGCTCGCTCAATATGAGGGGCGACTCAAACGCGGTGGCAGAAGGGTGTTTGATGAGGCCAGGATGGTGGCCGCTTCGATGGAATCCAATGGAGCGTTGGATCAAATTCCAAGTCGTGAGCCAAGCCCGGAAATGGCTGCTCTGGTGGTGGAAGAATGCCAGCGTCTGTTTGATGCCCTTCCGGATCAATCCTTGCGCATGGTGGCCCAGCTTCGTCTCGATGGCTACACCGATGCCGAAATCGCCAAATCCATGAACTGTGGCCTGAGTACGATCGAACGAAGAGTGCGAACGATTCGTAAGGTTTGGGCGAATGAAGTGGAAGAGCTGGCAAAATGAGTCGAGATGAAATTGCTGATGCTCTGAAACCTGATCGTGCGATTATTCTGAATCGCATTTGCGATCAATTTGAGTCGGACTGGAGAAATGGTGAGCGGGCTCGTATTGAAGAACTGTTGAAATTAGGATCGGATTCGGAACAGGCTTTTTTGTTGTACGAGCTGTTGGTTCTTGAATTGTTTTTATTGCAGGATGAAAGCGAATCTCCAAGGATTCAGGATTATTTGGACAGGTTCCCTAACGAACAGGCCATAGTGAAAGACGCTTTTTCCAAAAACCAAGTCTCTATTCCATTGGTGCAGAAGGGGCCCGATTTCTATGAATCACCAACATTAAGAATTGATTCCAGCTCTACCCCTATATCCGACAACTCTGAAACGCCTGATTTTAAATCATTTGGTAATTACGAATTGATTGAAGAAATTGCCCGAGGTGGGATGGGTGTTGTTTATCGTGCCCGTCACAAGCGGCTTAACCGTTTGGTGGCAGTTAAAATGATACTTTCAGGACGGTTTGCAAGTCCCACTGAGGTTCGCCGATTTATTCAAGAGGTGGAAACAGCCGCCAGTCTCGATCATCCGAATATCGTGCCAGTTTACGAAATTGGCGAGCATGAAAGTCAGCCTTTTTATAGTATGAAACTGGTGCAGGGGGAGAGTCTGGCACAACATTCCATCAAAATATCCAAGGATATGGTCTCGATTGCCAGGGTCATGGCCACGGTTGCCAGAGCGATTCATTATGCGCATGTGCGAGGATTTCTTCATCGAGATATCAAGCCATCAAATATCATGGTGGATACGGATGGGACCGCCTATATCATGGATTTTGGACTCTCCATCAACATGAATTGCAACCTCAATCTTTCAGGTTCAGGAGCAATCATGGGGACACCGAGTTATATGTCTCCGGAACAGGCCACTGGCCAAAAGGTGCCGCTGACCGAGCGCATTGATATTTACAGCCTCGGGGCTGTACTTTATGAATTAATGGTAGGACGACCTCCATTCCGGTCTCAGACGGTCTTGGAAACTTTAATTCAGGTCATGGAGCGAGAGCCATCGCTGCCGAGCCAGATTGTGCGTGGTATCCCTGACGATCTCGAAGCAATCTGTATGAAATGTCTCTGCAAATCGCCTGATGAACGGTATCAATCTGCAGATGAGTTGGCCTGTGATCTCGAAAAATTTGCGAAGGGAGAGAATTTAAACTTACGTCCCAAGGGGGTACTGATGAAAATTCGCCAATGGACCCGACGATCGCCTGATCTCGCGGCTCGCTTCGGAGGTTTTCTACTCTTTGGAACGTTTGTTCAGATCAATTATTATTTGAATACTGTGCCTAATGCAAATTCACGTTTTTTAGTCTCACTCATCACAATTCTCTGGGGCATGGGGGCCTATGGGTTCCATCTCATGCTCAAACGTGAGAAAAACGTCGAGTCCGTTCGTATGCTTTGGCTTGGCTCTGAGGTCGTCTTGCTCACAGTCATTCTGGGGATCCAGAATAACCCTCAAAGTATGGGGGTCGTGATTTACCCTCTACTGATCGCGGCATCGGGTTTATGGTATCGCGAAAATATCGTCTGGAAAATTACTGGCCTCTCGGCCATCGCTTACTCTGCCTTGATCTTCAACTTCTTCATGAGAAATGAAGTCGCGACATTGCCTTCCAGCGCGAATATTGTCATGGGATCACTGTTTATCACAGGCTTTGTCGTTTCTCAACAGGTCAAACGACTCTGGGCCATCAGCTCCTATTATGAGAAACGGGCCACATCGAGATAATGCAATTCCGATTGTTATCGATGTGATTCATTGAAAATCATCGTGCTGTAAATCCTCCGTCCATCATGAGGATTGAACCTGTGAAGAAGCTCACCAGATCGCTGGCCAAATATGTGAAGAAACCAGCAACTTCTTCTGGGGAAGCAATTCGCCCAATCGGGTGATTGTCGCGCAGCATGCTCATAAAACCTTCGATATTTCCGGACTCGATCGCAGATTTCGTTACGAGTGGAGTATCAATTGTGCCGCAACCAATCGCATTGACTCGAATTCCATATGGAGCATATTCAATCGCCATTTGGCGGGTCAGTTCATGGACTGCACCTTTGGATGGTCCATAGGCACCTTGAGTCAATAATCCAACCTCTCCGGAAATGGAACCTGTATTCAAAATGACTCCAGATTTCTGCTGCATCATGACTGGAATCACGTATTTGGCAGAGTAGAACAAGGCTTTCACGTTGGTGTTCATGACCCTGTCCCACTCGTCGGAGGTGTGTTCGTGGATCCGTTTCACCACATTGATACCCGCATTATTCACCAGAACATCAATGCGGCCAAACGATTCCAATGCCATTTGAGTGAACCGATTGGAAGTTTCATCCAATGTGACATCGCCACTCACATATTTTAATCGGGATCCATAATTTGCTTGCAAAAGCACATCTGGTATTTCTCTGGCAATATCCACTGCCACCACTCCATCAATTTCCGAATCAAGAAACTGTTGGACAATTGCAAGCCCAATTCCTGAAGCTGCACCCGTCACAATTGCAACTTTTCCAGCTAGTGACACTTTCATGATCAATCTTTCGTCCGTTGTGATTGGTTTCGGAAACTTGATACTCAGGATATGATGACACGAATCACTTCGAATCCTGAGCCTTGGCCGCTGGATCATCGCACAGGACAAACGCTCGCAAGACCTGAGCTGTTGCAATATAAGTGATATAGTGCTGAGTGGTTTTGTACAACGATTTCATCCACCATCGGCCACTCGCCCTCTGACTCTTTTTCAGCCAGATGAGACCTTTTTGGATCCGAATATCACTTGCCGGAATACCATGCTCACGCATCGTCACAATCGCAAAAGCGGTCATATAGGCATCACTGGATGGGTCGGCCGCATCCGGCTCACTCTCGATCAGCTTGATGTTTTCTGGGGTAATATTTTCGCCCCAACGACTGGCTGAACTCATGGTGCGGGTGGACCATCCGCCATCAGGTTTCTGGTGTTTTGTGAGAAGAGTTAAAGCGGTTTCCACTTCCGGACTTGTGACGAGATCTGGCATCAGGTTGTGCAATTGCAATTTCTGAATGCGTTCGTAATCATTTCTGGGTTGATATTTCTTTAATCCGGTTTTAAGCAGGTCGACCTGCTTGAGTAGCTTTTCATCTTTAAGGGATTGGAGCCATCCGGGAGCTGACAATGTGGCACGAAGCGCCTCAAGGCCGAGTTCAAAATCGGTTGTAATATAGGGGATTTCCACTTTTGTCGAGGTCGTCCAGAGTCCGTCCTCAGACTGGCGTGCGAACATGTCTTTCAAAGACTTTTCGGTATCAATGGATAACTTGTTGGTCACAAATCGATCCCATTGAGCGAGTCCGAGAGTTCTCCAGATGGAAAATATTACATCGGGATAGACTTTGACACCGTTCTTTTCAGTGGCAACAGGGGCTGCATCGGGGACCGAATTTGCAAACCCGTCACGAACTTCCTGCTTTGGAGGTCCGAATCGTGAGGTGAGCTGTGTCCGCTCTGCCAGATAAACACCTGTGGAGTGGCATGCCACGCATTTGCGTTCGCGAGTCCATGCCAATGCACCGTCGTCAAGGTACTTCAAGGCGGTTTGAAACGCTTTGCCATTAAACTCGCCCATCATTGGCTCATCAGCCGTGGCGGACGGAATTTGAATCTCTCCGGATTTATACTGCCAGGCAGGTTTGGTCGTCTGAGCGATCGCATTTTCGACCGATCCTGCATGAATACTGATCGTCAGTGCGAACAGGATTCGGAATACTTTTTTACTATGATGAGCGGGCATTGGTTGCAACTTCTTTTGGGGTATTGGCGAACGGAAATTTGCAGGGTTTTGTAGAGTGAGCTGGCTCAAAAGTTGGCGTGTAGCTGTGTTGGTCATTTTTCAGCCTCATAAATATGCACGCCATAACCGATGAATTGGTCAGTCCATTGGCCGTCGTGCGTTACAATCGAACGATTTTCGCCAATCACTTTGACCTTCTTAACGGATTTGTCCTGAAGTTTTATGAGGACATCAGATTTTGAATCACGCATGGAGGCTGCAAATATGTAGGTTTTATCTGCATGCTGCTTCACCATAAAATCAATAGGAATCTCTCGACCCAATGATTCTACCGATGCGAGATGATTCACATCAGGCTGATTTAAAACGGGGGCTAACTGGTGAATCTGTTGGTTGATTGATTTCACTTCGCGAGCCATTTCCTGGTCAGCCAGTAGGCCTGCTTCAATGAATTTTGGTTTGAACTGGTGAGAAAAATAGATGATTCCTTTGGCCCCGTGGATTAATGCCATCCAGACCTCAGATCGAACCTGAATCGGGCTTGGCTTGCGATTCAAGTTGTTGATTCGGGTGGTTTCAATGCAGCACCAGACCTGCTTGCTGTCGTCGGTCCAACTCCTCAATCGATCCACGCCTTTGGGAACATATTCAAGTTTACCAGCAATTTCTTTGTTTTCGTGTGCAGCTGGATAAATATCGAACGAGACAATATCGCCACCCTTGGCATATTCTCGATAATCCTCAGGGTGATTCGTACGAACGCCTCGTCCATAATAACCATCCCATGCGACGCCTTGTCCTAAATTCAGAAGAATTGGGCGGTCAGGGTCGGCTTTGCGGATGCGATTGTAGTCCTCGATGATCTTTGAGGGGAGGATCGGTGGGCCGTAGCCTTTGCCCTGACCGAGAGACTGAGCGTTGTCAGGCTCGTCGCCGTGCATCCATCCAGCGATTGTTTTCCGGTCGAGAAATTTCAGGGAGCGTTCATTCTGGCCGCAAATCACTCGAATTCCAGACCTGTCAAGCTGGTTCAGCTGTTCTTCGGTCGGGCCTTTCCAGAGCCCAACATAAATGTTGATGCCGATCCCACCATAAGCTCTTGCATTTGAAGGATCCTGAAGCCAGACTCCTACTGGAAAAAAGTCGGACGAATGCTGTAAACCTTTTGAGGATGGTTCCGAGCCAGATGCAATAGACGAAATCGCCAAGAGCAGGGCAATAGTTGCGAATCGGAGTAAATCTTGTTTCATGACCGTCTCGTGGAACAACCGGCACTTGTGAATGACCTTATTTCGATGAGTATGTCGAAACCGGAGTGTAATGCAAGAGAATTCGTGATTGTTTACAAGAATTCTTCTGTTTCCGTTAGAATCCAGCGCTTTCAATGAACCTTTGAAAGATTGTGGACGACACAACAAAGCCACTGTAGATGGCGATCGAGTGATCGCTTTTTTGGCTGATGCCCGGAGAATCCAGAATCTGTGCTGTATCATGATTGGATAAATACAATAATCGAAACGAGATCCAGATGCTGGCAATCAACCAGGCAAACTGGTCGAAACAGGCTTGCTGGGAAGTCAGAATTAGTACCCTGCCCAATGCTTGATTGAGATTCGAAATATCCGTAGAAGGCGGATTTCTGAGCAAATGAATCGATGCCCAGAGCACCGACGCAGAAATATAAAATAAAAGGTAAAGGCTGATGATAATCCAGAGCCAGTGCCCGAACGACTTGTCTGCAAGTCTTTGACGCAGAGATAAATACAATCGTGATGTACCAAAAGTCAGCCCGAAGCCAGTTAAGGAGTGACCGATGATCAACCTGGTCCAAACACTTGCAGGCGGATGATTTGCAAGCCTGAATTTCAATGACACTTCTTCGGTATGCATTTTTATGAGTGCGGCAGAGACCGCTATCGCCAGGATCAGCAGCATCATATCTGATACATTTGGCGCGATTTTCGGCGATGGTGCAGGATTATTTTCCACGTCTGGTTTGTTGTGCATATCAATATTGCAAAATCAGACCGATTCACGGGCCTTCCACCATTTATAGCGGAATGCCACGAGTGTGACCAGATGGCAGATCAGGCTTATCAGGAGTGAAATTCCTAAGGAAATCACCCAGATTTGAACCTTTGCAAATGCCAAAGGTCGTTCGATTGGGGAAATGTCTGACCCTGTACTCGTCAGACGGTCGCCAACGATCGGCACGCTCAGGGCTGAGGCGTAAGGGCTTGGTGTCATAATCCAGCGCAG
>CAMBZY010000079.1 GCA_945872325.1 Candidatus Kuenenia stuttgartensis
AGGAATGGATTGTAATCTTAATT
Organism: Candidatus Kuenenia stuttgartensis; assembly: GCA_945872325.1. GTDB lineage: Bacteria > Planctomycetota > Planctomycetia > Isosphaerales > Isosphaeraceae > QWQI01. Next base: position 24 of record CAMBZY010000079.1, read on the forward strand.
TCAATTTCAAGAATTAATTCAAAAAGTGTGCCAGGAAATCTTTCCTGACACACTCTTGATAGTTTTCAATCGCTTGAAATCAGGCGTTCGGCTGAACTTTGGATACGGTTCCAAGCTGTTTGACAATTTCAGCGGCTTTTTCTCGCTGTTTGTCGACAAACTTGGTCTTTTCTTTCTGAGCCTTTTCCTTAGCTTCAGCCTCTTTCTTGGCACCTTCGTCGGTCTTCGACTTTCGCTTCCCGAAAGTCACAAGATCGAGTTCACGACGGCCAATCATCCAGTCAAAAGTCTCTTTGTCAGTGAGCTTGACTTCCATATTGGGGTTTGGAGAAACGCCCCATTCGTCGCTGGTTTTGGCGTTCTTGAATCGGTGAATGTTCTTGCCGGAAGGTCTCCGGTATGTGGCGACAGTTAGCTTAAGAACACCCTGACCATCTTCCATCTCGACAATATTCTGGACAGAACCTTTTCCATAAGAACGAGTTCCAACCACTGTGGCTCGCTTGTGGTCTTGCAGGCAGGCCGAAACAATTTCTGAAGCGGATGCCGAATTGCCGTTCACCAGAACCACCATGGGAACATCGGTCACCACCTTGTTCTTGTCGGCGTCAAATACGCGTTCCACTGTGTTTCTGCCCTTGGTGCTGACAATCTTGCCATCACCGACAAACATATTGGAGATTTCGACAGCGGCTGGAAGTAATCCACCTGGATTATTGCGTAAGTCGAGAATCAGGCTCTTCATACCCTCTTTTTTAAGTTGCTCCAGAGCAGCACGCAGTTCCTGAGCTGTCTTCTGTGCGAAACTGGTCAGACGCACATAGCCAACCTTGGCTTGAGGGTCGAGCATGAAGTCCCAGGAGTCGTCCGGCTTACGGTGATCGCCAAGCACGGTCGGGAGTTCGATAATCGCGCGGTTGATGACCAAGTCTTCGGATTCGCCATCGCGGTGACGCACTTTCACCTTCACGGTGGTGCCGGGACGGCCCTGCATCAGTTCCGTTGAACGATCCAGAGTCATGCCTTCCGTCGATTGACCATCAATTTCCATGATCACATCTTCAGGCATAATTCCGGCTTCATAAGCAGGTGAGCCCACCAGGGGTGCAATCACCTTGAGCCGATTTGAATTATCGGTACCGACCTGAATGCCCACACCACCAAAACTGCCTTCAATCTGGCGACGGAACTGCTTCCAGCCGGACGTATTGATGTAGTTTGAGTGCGGATCCAGGTTCTGGAGCATCCCATTTAATGCGGATTCCAGCAACTCTTTACGTTCCACAGGGCGAACGTAATTCGCCTCCACTTTCTCCACGGCATCGACAAACTGGCCGTAAAGTTCCAGCATTTCGTCTTTGGGTTTGGCTGCGTCTGTCTTCGACCAGAGGCCGAGTGCCAAACATCCCACCAGAACCAAGCCGGAAGCGAGCCTTCGAGTGATCATGACTTGTTCAACCTCTCAGGGGAGCGTGAAGATGCGATGAAGTTCTATTAACTTCATCATATGCTGAATTCAGTAATTCCTACAAGCGATATTTGACTGATCGTGACCGATCTCAGCTTTTTCATAGGTATGTTGGCATACCTATCAGCCGTTTTTTCAAGGCCTCAATCCCTGCAACGGGCGCCTCGCAAGTCTTTCCCTGGCAGATATATGACGTGATCTGACCAGCTTGGGCCGTCCGCTGCTGGGCAAGCTCAAAGTGGTCCAGAACGCCTGCAATATTCGCGACCGTCACCCGACCGGGCAAAAAGCGTTTCGACCACAAATGCCTGGCGTGCTTATAGTCGTCCGTTGCAAGTGGAGCCACCAGAACCACTTCCGGGCCATCGGCCAGCAGAAAGTCGAGCGCGATCAGGCCCTGTCCGGCAGCCATCGGGTAACGCTTTAAAATCGCAGTCATGCTCTTCAGCGTTTTCCAGGCTTGATCGGTATATTTTTGATTGCCCGTAATTCGACCCAGTCTTGCCAGAGCGGTGGCTGCCAAAGAATTGCCTGATGGAGTGGCGTTATCCTGATAATCCTTGTTTCTCAGAATCAGGGTTTCGTGCGTTCTGCCTGTATAGTAGAAACCGCCATCAACCACGTCGCGAAACTCCCGAACCATAGTCTCAGCAAGCTCTTCAGCCCAGTCGAGCCATTGCTTGTCGGCACCGGCTTCAAAGAGCCTGACGAGTCCGTCGATCACGGCTGCGTAATCATCCAGATAGGCATTGAACCGGGCTTGTCCATCCTTATAAGAGTGCAAAAGAAGTCCATCCGGGCCGATCATTCTACGCTTCAAAAATGCGGCACAGTTCTGGGCGCCTAGCAGATATCTAGGCTCATCTAAAGTCCATGCTGCGTCAGCCATTGCGGCCATGGCCAAGCCGTTCCAGCTGGTCAGGACCTTGGTGTCTTTGCCGGGCGGGATTCGCGTTTCACGCACTTCTAAAAGTCTGGCACGATCCGATTCCAGCTCCTTGCGAAGTTGCTCCTCAGTCATCCCAAAACTATTTGCCGCCTGATCCATCGGCTTGATGAGATTGAGAATGTTGTGAGATTCCCAGTTGCCGTCAGGGCTTACGTCGTAGACAGTGCAAAATCTATCGGCTCGTTCCGGTCCAAGCACAGTCTCGATTTCAGACTTCGACCAGACATAAAACTTGCCCTCCTCGCCTTCACTGTCGGCATCTTCCGTGGCGTAAAAACCACCCTCAACCGGATCGGTCATTCGGCTCAGCAGATAATCAAGAGTTTCACGAGTGACTCGGGCAAAATCTTCTTCGCCCGTCAGTTGATACGCTTCTGTATAGGCTGAGGCGAGAAGAGCGTTGTCGTAGAGCATTTTTTCAAAGTGGGGCGCGAGCCATTTTGCGTCGGTGGAATAGCGTGCAAATCCGCCTCCTAAATGGTCGTAAATTCCGCCCCTAGCCATTTTGTCGAGCGTGTGGCGGACCATATGCACGGCGTGAGCATCGCCGGCGCGGGCTCCGTGTCTCAGCAGGAATCGTAAGTCCATTGGATGTGGGAATTTCGGAGCCTGGCCAAATCCTCCATGAACAGGGTCGAACTGACGTCTCAACGCCACGGCCGCAGCCTCAAGGATCTCAATTCCAAGTGGTTGCTCTGAATCCACTTTCGGTAGTTTGGCGAGATCTGCCAAGTGGGCTGTCATATCAGCTGCGGAATCTTCGATCTCTTTTTTGCGACTCTTCCAGGCTTGTTCCACAGAGAGAATCACTCTCCGGAAGCCTGGCATACCATGTTTATCCTCTGGCGGATAATACGTTCCACCAAAAAATGGCTGTCCGTCAGGTGTCAGAAAAACGGACATCGGCCAGCCGCCGCGACCGGTCATGGCTTGAACAGCACTCATGTAGATCTGGTCAATGTCGGGACGCTCCTCGCGATCGACTTTGACGTTGATGAACCGCTCATTCATCAGTTCGGCCATGGCCGGATTCTCAAAGCTCTCACGCTCCATCACATGGCACCAGTGGCATGCCGAATAGCCGACCGAAAGAAAAATCGGCTTGTTTTCGGCACGTGCACGGGCCAGGGCCGCTTCACCCCATGGATACCAGTCCACGGGATTATGAGCATGCTGAAGCAGGTAAGGACTGGTCTCGGATGCGAGCCGGTTGGGCGGATTTAGAGGACTGCCGGAGTGTTCTTTGGCGGACATTTTTTTAACCGTTGCGTATCTATTGGGCTATGGGAATGGCTTTTGATCGAGCTTTTTGTGGGCAGGCCAACGTCAGCTTCGCTCCTGAACAATTATTATAGTGAGGTGTCCACCCTTATGTTCATAAAATCATGGATTGACTTGGATTTCTACATGTGGCCCACCATCGGATGTGTCCAGGTTCACAACCTGTCCACCATTTTCCGATTTGACGACCAGTTCCACACCACGCTTGCCCGAATTATCCACATGATATGCATTGATCTTACCTGCCCCATACCAAACGAATTTGCCCTTCACAGGCTCAATTCGAAGTGGTGGTCGACCAGGATCTGCCACCTCCTTCTGCCAATGATCCGTATATCGAAGTCCTGATGGAATCGCCTTGCCCATCACACTGACCAGAATTCGGTTCGATTTCGAGAGCGGTTCCGGCGTCGCCGAGCTTGCAACAATCACTCCAAATGGGTTCTCTAATTGCAATCCAATCGCCCCGAACTTTGGACCCGTCTCCCCTGACTGCTGTAATCGACCTGCAAGTCCAACTGTATAAGGTGTTTCCAGACGAAGTGTTCCTTCAGCCGGATTCCACCCGGGAATTTCAACAACTTCCGGTAAACTGATTTTTGACTTTGATTTGTTCGCTTGTTTCAAACTGGCAGGTTTTGCAATTTCCCGTCCCCTGCGCAGTATGGATGCCACATGCGGCATCATGGCCAGCATTTGTGGCATACCAGACATGGATTCCGCCAGCACGAAAATATTACGGTCACCACCGGTTCCAGTCGCAGATTCGCCCCAGACGACCGGGTGTACCGACAAGCCTCGCCGCATCAGTCCGTCAAAGTCCAGGACTCTAGCAGAATAGGCTCCCAGTAAAATATCTACGGCTTCTGTGGGCAAAGCCCATGCACCTTGACTCTGCGTACACCATTGGGCCATGACATACGCCATCTCTTTCTGACGTTTTGATATGGAAATGTTTCCAAATGATTTTGCGGAATCAAATATGGAACTTCGGTATTCAGGCTGAAGCCATGGGGCATAGGGCCAGTAATTGCGATCTTCGATTACGCTCAATCCAGGTGCTCCAAAAGCCTCATTCCATTCCGAGTCCCTTCGCCAATGCCCAACACCTGCAATCGGCGTTTTCAGGCCAATTGTTTTTAATTCGGCTGCCCATGCGGAGGCACGCTGTTTCTCAACTTCGATATGGAATTTTGATTTTGTTGGCACCTTAAGCTGTTTTTGAAGATCAATTAAAACCTGATTCTGTTGGGCGGTAAGAGAGGTTGCCGCACTTCCAAAATCCATCATCGAGACCTCACCCATCTGCGTCACCCAGGCCAGATGTTCGTCCTGAAGCATGGTTTTGCCATCGTCTGAAATGGGCTCAGTGAGAATGGCTTTTGAAAGGGCGGTGATTCGTGTTGTCAGTTCTGGATCGAAAACCGCTGCCGGACCACCTCCAAAAGGCAATTTACGAACATCCTTAATACCATCGCCTTCGCGGAATCGTCGGTGGGCATGCATTTCCATCGAATAATAAATGCCCCGTTTCGACAATTCGTTCTGGAAATTGGTCATTCTCGCCCATGAAATCGGGTCAAGACCTACCGTGTCTTCGCGTACGTCATCAATCAGGCTTCTCCCAGGCCCTGATGCAATATCGAGATCGCCAAACCGTACCACATTCACTCCCAATTTATGCAAACGGTCCGCAATCCCTGCGGCCTTCTGCTCTTCAGGAAATCCTGCCGTTGCCAGAAGGGACACTCCCCAAAGCCTCGCCTGATGTTCTTGGCTATCAATAAAATGACCGTCTTTTACTTTTAACTGACCTTTGGGAACCGTCAGGCCCCAACTGGTCGTATCCAGCACAGAACCTGATTCAATCGATTCAAAACCTTGATATTCAGGCCACTGATCTGCATCATCTGCCAGCATGACTGTTCGCGGAGTCCACTCCGCAGTTTTTGGGTCGTCTGTATTTGTCACCTCTACCTGATCAAATATCAGACTACCTGCAACGTCAATTTTTTCGAGTTGCAAAACCGCACCCACCGCACCTGACGGAACTCCAACTGTCGCTTCCCGGCTTGTCCAGCCGAAACTTCCACTAAACCGAATCATGCCCTGAGACTCGCGATTTGATAGAGCCCGGCCTCGCTCATCGACAAAATAAATGCTCGCCAGTGCTCCACCATTCGCCTTTAAACTCTGGCCCCGAGCCATTATGGAGACAGTCAGTTTCTGCAGATCGCTGACATTCCTGCCCAATCCCACCAGAGTCCTGCCCATTCCACGCCCAAGTTCCATAGCTGTAGGCGACTTATATCCTTCTGAAACTCGCTTGGCAGAGCCTTCAATCGCCCAACTGTCCGGCTTCCAGTCGCCGTTCAAAAAGTCGTGGTTCGGCACCAGGTTCGTCACAGGCCCCGAATCCCTCGGAATCAGCTCCAATTCCATTTGATCAATTTCAAACTGGCCCGTGGCGCCCATCAATCCAACCGTCATAATGCAATCCACTGTAGAAGGCTGGACAGGCATGATTTTTGAGATGTAAAACCAGCGGTTTTCACCCACGGTCACATCATTAAAAGGCCCGAGGGTGCTGCGGCATGAGGTAAGCAGGCGGGAGTCGAGAAAGTCGACAAGAATACTGGGATCCTCGCCCTGATGCTCACCTGCAATAATCTCTTTGACACGCACCCATGCACCAAGTCTTAAAGCCTTGTATTTCTGTCCATCTACACCAAATCCCTGACTGATGCGTGCTGGCCTGCCAGGCTTGTCGTTCACAAGTCTTAAACAATATTGACCACTGTGGCCCGGGCTCACCAGCAGGGCATCGCGGTCGTTATACCATCCATCAGGCTTCTTGTCGGCTGGATCTACGTCAATTTCGAAATCGTCAACCGGCTTTGGTGGACGCCGTCTCACCAAACCCTGGTCACTGTTCGTAACCTCAGATTTTGGTGATTCCTGAGCGGTCGTAACGCGACTGGACCCAATCATGGAAACGATCAGGGTGATCAGCAGCCAACTGAAATGTAATCTGTGACTGATCCGCACCATCATTCTCACCATTTTTCAGTTTGATTTAGGGGCATTCAGGTCTTTGGTTTTGAGTGGTTCCTTACCCACCTCAGCCGCCGCTTCTCGCTGTGCCCGACCAGTCATCGGCACAAAGAGAGTTGGGCGAATGGCTTTCCCTTCGGTCAGCTTTCCGCCCTTTTTAAACATGATATAAACCGATTGCTTATAACGGTCGCCCAGCGGAATCACGATCCGTCCACCTTCTTTGAGCTGATCCACAAGTGGCTGAGGCACCTTCTCAGGCGCACACGTTACGATCACCGCATCAAATGGAGCAGCATCAGGCCAGCCTTCATAACCATCTCCAGCACGACTTTTGACGTTGTCATAACCAAGCTTTTTCAGAACTTTTGCAGCACCTTCCGCCAATGGTTTATGGATCTCAACTGAATAGACTTCCTTCACAAGCCGCGATAAAATCGCCGCCTGATAGCCTGACCCTGTCCCAACTTCATAAACCTGGTCCGTCGGCTTCGGATCCAAAGCCTCTGTCATGAACGCCACATCATATGGGGGCGTAATTGTCTGGCCTTCACCAATCGGAATCGACTCGTCCTCATACGCCAGATGACGAACCTCGATCCGAATAAATTCGTGGCGTGGAACAGTTCCGAACGCATCCAGCACCCTCTGGTTTTTGATGCCCCGTTCTTTCAAATGGCGCTGAACCATCTTGGCCCGGGCCGCCGCTGTTCGGTCGCCGGATTTCTTGTCAGCCGCCGCTGGCTTCGCTTGCCGAGCCATCGTTTGGACACGGTTTACCAGAACAAATCCTGCTGTCAGACTCAGCCATTTTCGTCGAATCATCGCTTCTCAAACCTCCCTCAATTTCGGGGTCGTCTACTCATATTTGCTTATTGTCGCGAAATTTCGGATCAAGGCAACATCGAAATTTATTGGATTCCAAACTATTCAACCAAAATTGACTGGATCATCTCATACGCACCTGCGCATAATAAAATTCGCAATGTGATATGGAAAGTCTCTCTGGATCCATCAACAACATGCTCCACCGATTTCTGTTGATCGCCTGCCTGCTCTCGGTCACCTCTCATGCGTCGCTCTCCGCTGACGATCGCAGCGAGACTGCAACAGATATCACTGTCGAGGGACGCGTTCTGGCGATACCTGAAATCTTTGCGAAAAAGTCGATTAAGGCCGATTTGGGACCTGTTGAGAATCAAATGGCGATTCTCACCTCTACTGGCCGGGTTCTGCCACTGCTGAGTGATGACGGTGGGCGAATCTTTTTTCTCGACAAGACGATGCGTAATCTTCCAGCCCGCCTGAAGCTCAAAACCAGCCCTGACTTGCCTTACTCACAAGTGATTCATGTCGAGATTGAACATGAGGGCCGATGGCGAATCCCTCAATACTATTGCGATGTCTGTACAATTGCCGTAAGATATCCGCAAATCTGTCTTTGCTGCCAAGGTCCTATGGAGTTTCGGTTTAAGCCCGAACGATGAAATTTTCGCGTGAAAGGACCACTCGATTGAACCGAATCGCCAGATATCTTTTATTGGTTCTAATTTCTGGCCTGTTTCAAACTCAGGTCAAATCCGACTCGTGGGATCGTATCATAAAAGCCGGTGAAATTCAGTTTGGCACCGACATGGAAGGGGGGGCGCCGTATTTTATTCCGAACCCACTCAAATCCGACTTGCCGAGCGGTTTTGAAGCGGAATTCTTGAGAGCGATCGGCGACAGGATCCATGCCAAACCCGTGCTTCGTCAAGGCCAGTGGGACCAATTGCCACAATTGCTGTTGAGAGGCGATGTCGATTTTATCTGTAACGGATTTGAGCTGAAGCCAGTTCTCTTGCAGCGTTTCAGGGCGACAAGACCCTATTTTCGCTATCGGCTTGCATTAATGCTACCGATAAACTCAGGTATTTCAAATTTCCAACAACTACTGGACCAGTCTAAATCAGGTCCAAAACTCCGAGTGGGAGTGCTTGTAAATTCCGCAGCCGACGACTTTCTCGTTAAAAATGCAGGCGATCGTATCACATTGGTCCGATTTGATGGTGCCACAGACGCTATGTTGGCCACCCGCAATGGTCAGGTTGATGCAACGCTTCAGGACGAACCGGCAGCCACTTATTATGCAGCTCGCCCTGAATTTCAATCAAAACTAAAGATTGCATCAGAACGAATGGGGGCTGGCTGGTATGTCATTTATCTGCGAAAAGACGACGAAAAGCTCGCCCAAGAGCTGGATCAGGCCATTTCGGCCATGGTCAAAGATGGGTCGCTTAAAACGATCTATGAAAAATACAACCTGTGGCATGAAGAACAGGAATTACTTGCAAATCCAGATGCATGGCATGCAGATTCCAGTGCCGAGATGCCTCAGGATCAGGTCAGCGACGGTGCGAAACGTCGAGGATTTGCACGATTGCTAATAAAAGCGGCTACGATGACCGTTTTCCTTTCCGTGGTTTCCATGCCATTGGCCATGCTGATCGGACTTTTGGTCGCCCTTGGCCGACTTTATGGGCCACGACTGATTCAGCCGTTTCTAGCCATTTATGTGGAATTCCTCCGGGGAACTCCATTAATGCTGCAACTCTTCTTTATCTATTTCATTACGCCTGAATTGCTTGGATTCGGATTGCCAGCTCTTTTGGCGTCGATCATCGGTCTGGCATTAAATTATTCTGCCTATGAATCCGAAATTTACAGGGCTGGGCTTCAAGCGATCCCCGAAGGTCAAAT
>CAMBZY010000080.1 GCA_945872325.1 Candidatus Kuenenia stuttgartensis
AATCAGATGAAGCCAGCCCATGATGTGTAAGGCAGGCTGAAAGTTTTCGCCACGACATGATGCGTGATCTGGCCATCGACCAGATTTAGATCAAAACCGGGATCAGCCAAAGATTCGGCTGGCTGCAAAGCAAAGTATCTAAAAAGAATTTGCCCGGCACGAAGCCGGGCATACTCTGAAGCCTGTAGTTTTAGTACTTTCACGTTCAGATCTGACTCTGAGCAGAAGATTTCTGAAGATTGAGAACTGAACGCCACTGAGGCATCATATTTTTCATCTGTCAGGCATGATCGCAGCTGTACGTCGGATTCAACCACGAGTTGATACTCGTCGTTTTTGACTATCCGAGACACTCCGATTCGCATGGCATTTATCCCATCAAGGGGGTGAACCATCCGTCGAACCGGACAGGAGTCAGGTCGAGAAAGTCGATATCAGACCTTGGCCTTGGCAGGACGGGTCTTGGATTCGCGAGCCGTGCGCCAGTCAACTTTAAGGGCCTTCAGCTCTTCAAGCGTGACGCCTGTGTGTTCTGCATCAGCAAACCACTTGGCGCGGATCACTTTCCAACGATCGCGAAGCACGCCCTTGGGCAGGAATCGGTCTTCGAAACGCTTGATCAGTTTCAGGCGTGGGTCAGCTGCTGTGTATGTTGGTTCAGTGGACATATGTTTCCGATTCAACCCTTCGAAGTGACAAACACGCCACTCGCGGTTCGCAAGCGACGTGCTCTTTCAAAACATGCATTGATAGTAAGAAGATACCCAAGCCAACTGGAATTTGCAAGTCGGCTTAACGATTCCCGTTCGAATCGCGTGCAGCAAGTCCGGCCCGACGGCGTCTCCACATGATCGGACCCGCCAGTCCAGCGATCGGAGTCCGCTCCGGTACCGAATTTGCCGGTAGTGATCTTTTCCAATCTTCCATCGTCATCACCGATAGAATCCACTCAGCCAGTTCCAGAGCCCGGTAGGCATCTTCGCCAGTCACCTTCGGCTGCTGACTATGGAGAATCGAGTTTACAAAGTCATCGAGTTCCGCGCCCAGCATCTCGGTCTCTTCACCCTGAAACTCTTCGACTTGCAGCAGATTTCCGAAGACGTGATCCCGAACGGCATTGGACGAGGTCATGTCGAGCGATTCCGGGCGTAGTTCGCCGCCATCGGTGATCGCCTGACTGGGCCTCAGGAAGGTCGCCTTGCGGGTTGCAAAGTCCATATCCACAAAGCCTTCCATGCCCCACATCTTCAGCCTGCGACTGGCCGACATACTGGCACGACACGCTGAAAGGGTGGCCACGGTACCGTCTGCAAAGTCCACCCGGGCATCGACCATATCTTCCTGACCGCCAAACACCGTCAAACCATAGGCTGAAACGTGTCTGACGGGTGCGCTGACACACGACAGAATGAGGTCGAGGTCGTGGATCATCACATCATGCACCACACCAATATCCGTTGACCTGAAGCTGTAGGAACTGTGGCGTTCGGATGCGAGCAGGCGGGGCGTGATTGGGAACTTGTCGAGCACACCCAGAACTGGGTTAAAGCGTTCGATGTGACCGACTTGCAGAATGGCTCGGCTGCGTTTGGCAAGCGCCAGAAGGTCTGAGGCTTCGTCGAGATCAGCCGTTAGGGGCTTCTCAACCAAGACGTGAATTCCACGCTCGAGGAACGGTTTGGCCAAACGGTGGTGCATCACGGTGGGTGCTGCAATGCTGACAGCGTCCACCTTGTTGATGATCGCCGATATGTCGCTATGTGCCTCGCAGCCAAGCGCTTGAGCGACTTTTTCAGCCTGCTCCTGAGAACTGTCGACCACAGCAACCAGATTGACGTCTGGATGATGACCCAAAATCCGAGCGTGATGGCGGCCCAGATGGCCTACTCCGACCACAGCGACTCGTGGAATGGATGAGATGATCACGCCACCCTCCCTTGCTCACGACAGCTTCCGAGGCGGTTTCCGGCGGAGGCTTCGAGATGTTGGAAAAATTCACATACTTCCGGTGTCCAATACGACGCAGTTCGAAGCTGGTGCTCCGCACGCTCTAAAGGCAAGCCGGTCTTATAGATCTGACGATATGCTTCAATCACCGCAGCAATTCCGAACGGTTCCACACCCAGCCGCTGAAGACCAGAGACGTTCACGCCCCTGACAGTCGCCGGGCGACCGTCTGCCAGCATATGAGGTGGAATATCATGCGAGACTTCACTAAGTGCACCCACGGCACAATTCAGGCCCAATATGACACCTGGTCGAACCGAAGTCCCGTGCCCCAAAGTGACATGATTTCCGACTCTGGCCTGAGCTCCAATCACTGCACCTGCAGCAAGTTGGACATCATGACCAAGTACGGCCCCTGACTCCATTTTCACAAGCGGTGAAACCATGCAGCGATCGCCCAGTGTGGTGGCACATTCCGATGACGAGCCAGGTTCAATCACCACGGCCCGCCCCAGCCTGGAGCCTTGACCGATCCGAATGGCTACGTCTGTGACCGAAGCGGATTGGCGATGCATCGCACGGGCGCCGATCACGCAGAATTCTGCAATATCCGTGTCGGAACCGATATGGGTGCTTGCGCCGATCCAGGTGTGTCGGCCAAGACTTACGGAGGATTCCAGACGAACGTGAGCACCAATCACGCAAAACTGACCGATACGGGCACCATCTGCCAGATCGGCATCAGTGTCCACACAGGCAGTATCGGCGATCCATCGCACCATCGTCAGAATTCTCCTATCCTCAAAATCGGTATGATCCGATCAAAACTTGGCCTTTTTTCCCCGACACCCTGCGTCCTCAAGCGTGCTTTGATGCGATTAGCTCAGGTGAAGTATCGGTTTGAGGCACTGTAGGGTCATTTTTATCAAGAGCCGCTAGCATGGCCCGAACCAGTTCAGCGTTGAGATTGTGCCCCGACTTATGAGCGATAATCTGGCCCTCAATTCGGCATCCAAGTAGTCGAAGGTCACCAATCACATCCAGCATTTTGTGACGAACCGGCTCGTTCTCAAATCGCAGAGAATTTTCGATCGGACCATTTTCTCCAAAGATCAGGAGATCGCTGGTCGTACAATGACGGCCAATTCCTGCAGCCTTGAGTTGCTCAGCTTCGCTTTCAAGCACAAAAGTTCTGGCGGCCGAAAGTTCCTGCTCGAAGCTGTTTTCGTGAAGTTCAAAATCATGAACCTGCCGGCCGATGGCGGGATGGTTCGCATAATCGAGTGTGTAGTTGAGTTTAAAACTGGAATCGGGACTGGGCATCGCTGAGATTGTCATACCGCCTTCGGTGACAGTCAGGGCCCGATCAATTTTCCAGATTCTCGCAGGTGCGTCCTGCTCGACGATCCCGGCACGATTCAAGGCATCAACAAAAGCCCGACTGGAACCATCGCATCCGGGTGTTTCCGGTGCGTTCATCTCAACTCGACAATTATCGATCCCCAAGCCTGTCAGGGCGGCCATGACATGCTCGATCATTTCGATCACAGCATCGCCGATTCCGATCGAAGTTCGGCGTTGCCTTGGGATTACAAAGTTGATGTGAGCGGGTATTTCGGGTTGATCAGGTAAATCGGTACGAATAAAAACAACACCTGTATCAGGCTCGGCCGGACAAAAAACAATTTTGACGTCCACACCGGTCAGGTATCCACGACCTTCGAGGGCAGCAGTTTCCTGGATGGTACGTTGCCTGGGTGCAATACCTCGGGTCGGGTCGCTCATGATGCCTGCAGGATCCTTCCTGGCGTTCATCTCGATCAGTATCAGCCATTCTCATGTGATCATGAGACAAGCTGTGCTTCATTCAGGGCTTGATAATGAACACACGCCGCCGCGACCCGATGACATCCTTGTCGTCGGGCCGAGGTGGCGTGCTTTTTACGAACAGGTTTTCGATCTCTCCCTATTGGAAATAATCTCAAACCTTGATTCATACACGCCAGTCCGGTCTCAGTTACCGCGAGCTGGAGTGCTGGCTGGCTGAGCGGCTGATGCTGGTGCAGCGGCTGGACGAGCCTGGGCACCGGCTGTTTTGCGATATTCCTGATTCAGGAACTGGACTACCTGTGGAGTGATGTCGTTGCGAGGGTCTGAAAACACAACGGTGCGTGACATGGCAGCCATCACAGCGTTTGGCTCAGAGGCCGTCACAGGTTCGTTCGAAACTTTGACCACATAATTCATCCCACGCCACACAGCAACACGGGAAGTCATGGCCTGAATTTCGCGGTAAAGACCAGCCAGAGTCACGGCTTCCATCTCGGCAAGCTCTTTTTGAGCAGATTGCTGGGTCGACTCAGCCTGAATCTTCATCTGGGTCAACTGCTGGTCAAACTTTTTGAACTCAGGGCTCATCGGCGAAAGGCTTGCCTGCTTTTCGGCGGCTGCCTTCATATCGGCAACCATCTTTTGCAGCTCGTTCTGCTTGGCCAAGGCTTTGGCTTGCATTTCGTCGCTGGCGAGCTTCACTTTTTCGTAGTTCTTAAAAACGGCGTCCATGTCAATGGAGCCAATCACAGCTGGAAGGCCAGGGGTCGGCGTCGCACTTGCAGCCGCTGTGGCAGCGGTCCCGCCGGTCGTGGCGGCGGCGGTGCGCTGTACCCCACGATCCTGAGCCTGTTGCTGGGCGGAAACGACACCCGTTACACATACACAAGCCGAAGCGACCAGAATTTCACGAATCCGCATGATGATACATCCTTGAAATGCAGAGCAGGCCATTCCTCAAGGGGAGGATTTTGGGATCGGCCTGGTCGAATATGACTTCGAAGTGGCAATGCCGGAGCTTGCGAAATTCCCTGCCGCAAGCTGGACCCGGTGAGTAAGAGCAATTTGACCGATCCGGGCCTGAGGGTCAAGCCCAAATCGGTTGAAATTTATTCAAGATTTCAGGAATTTTTGTCGACAAGCCCGTACTGCTCCAGACTTCTGACCAACTTCGTACGTGATCCAGAATCCAGAGGAACCAACGGCAATCGTAATACACCATTGCCCCGGCCCAGTACCTGCATGGCTGTTTTGACTGGCACAGGATTCGGAGCGAGGCTCAGCAAGTCCTTGCACAGTCCAAAAAGTTTGAGGTGCCAGTTGCGTGCAGCAACCAGATCCGCAGCCTTATAAGCATCCAACATGGCCATGACATCGCCTGGAATAATATTTCCGACAACTGACACCACACCCTCTCCACCCACAGACAGATAGGGAATGGTCAGACTGTCGTCGCCTGAAAGCACCGTAAGATTGGTGCGAAGGATGAGTTCACTCGTCTGATCCAGCGAACCGGCGGCTTCTTTGATGGCTACGATCGGATCCAGATGCGACAGCTTTTCGACCGTATCAGGGTCAATGTTTCGACCGGTCCGGGCTGGAATGTTGTAAAGCACCAGAGGGATTTCGCAGGCTTCGGCGATGGCCGAAAAGTGCGCGTAAAGCCCTTCCTGGCTTGGGCGATTGTAGTAAGGAGAGACTTGAAGGGATGCGTCTGCACCAATCCTCTGGGCAAATTTCGTGAGCCGAATCGCTTCACTTGTAGCGTTCGAACCCGTCCCGGCCATCACCTTGAGACGTCCAGCAGCGGTATCGACCACCGTCGCAATGACTTTCTCATGCTCATCATGCGAGAGGGTCGGCGATTCGCCGGTGGTGCCCACAGGAGCCAGAATCGGTGTGCCTTGGGCGACGTGCCACTCGACAAGCTGTTTCAAAGCGTCGTAATCGACCTCGCCAGAGGAATGGAATGGAGTGACCAGGGCTACGGTCAATCCGGCAAAGCGATGTCCTTTAGTCGGGGTCGGCATGGGCTTGATCATTCGTTGGGCTGGGTATGGGTCGATGTTGATTCTGGATTTCTTTCAAAATCCTGACAAATTATGGCGAGTCTCAGGGCAAATGTCGAGCGGCATGGGCCGCCACAATCAACGATTTCATCTCGGCAACAGCCTGTTTCATGCCGATCAGAACCGCGCGGGAAATAATTGAATGACCAATATTCAGCTCTTCCATATGCGCAATTGCGGCCACTTCCGTCACGTTCAGATAGTTCAGGCCATGCCCGCAGTGCAGGTGCAGCCCACACGCCACAGTCTCGGTCGAAGCCCGTTTCAAGGCCACGAGTTCCTCAGCCATTTTGGCCTTGGTGGAGGCATCGGCATAAGCGCCCGTGTGCAACTCGACCGCATCTGCATCCAGCTCTGCACAGGCCGCAACCTGAGCCACATCAGGATCGATAAACATACTGACCGGAATACCAAGCTCGTGGCAGAATTCGATGGCCGACTTCACAGAATCGCGATGGCGGATCACATCTAGACCACCTTCGGTCGTGAGTTCCTCACGCTTTTCCGGCACAAAAGTCACATAATGTGGTCGATACTGCTTGATCTGCTGAAGGATGTCGCCCGTGATGGCAGCCTCAAGGTTCAGCGGTGTCTGAACGGTTTCTCGCAGGATACGCAGGTCCCGTTCCTGAATATGACGCCGGTCTTCACGCAAGTGGATCGTGATCAGATCGGCCCCACCCAACTCAGCCATCACGACAGCCGCCACAGGATCTGGCTCTGTGCCACGACGGGCCTGACGAATGGTGGCAATATGATCGACATTCACACCTAGACGAGGAACCATGATTTTCCGTGCGACTCCATCAAGAACAAGCCAGGTCCGAGTCCCCCAGATTTTAGAGGGGCAGGTTGCTTGTCGGATATATTTATCAAACCAGTTTCAGGCCGGAAAATCAAGGATTCATGATTCGGCATCGTGATGAATTCATGCATTTGCTGCACATTTCCATATAACATTCATCCTCCAACAGGAAGCACCTATGAATGTCGATGCATGTCATAGATCAAAATCGATTTGTACTACAGTTTGAGATCCAGTGGAAACAGCCTATTTTGAAGGATTTGATTCAGGGCCAAAGGCCCGTTCGATACCAGCGAGGGCCAGCGGCCCTCGTCAGTTGTCCAAACCGAAAAATGCTTTGAGGGCTGAAAGCCCGATACCTCTGGTACGTGACGGGCCGTTGGCCCTGAAATCAAAAAAAATGACTTGCGATATGTACCGCCAGAACATATTTGCATTCAGAGACTTGTGTAAAATCGACAAGCTTGGGTCAAACTCCAACTGTAGTTTTTGGCACGACGAACCTGGAGAGTAGAATAAAAGGGGCGAACTTCGCCTTCACCCCCTTATCGATTGCAAATTTACACAATCGACTTCGCAAACAGATCCTTCACGGCCTTACCCTTACCATCCACCGTCACATAAAACGGCCGCTTTTCGGTTTCGAACATCGTGGCCGGCGAAATCCCCAAAGCCGTGTAAATGGTTGCGTGAAGGTCTGAGATGGAAACAGGATCCTTGATCGTCACCAGAGGTCGCTCAGGTGCAGTCTCGCCGTGCAGGTAGCCCCGCTTCATCCCGCCTCCGAACATCAGCACTGAGCCTGAACCGGTGAAGTGCCTGTGAAGACCATACTGCGACATCTTCTCCATCTTCTCTGTCTTGACCCTTGACTGATCCTGAGCCGTGCTGCCTGGCACGCCTTCAATCATCATGTCGCGGCTGAATTCGCTGGCAAGAACGATCAAAGTCCTGTCCAGCAAGCCCCTGGCATCCAGGTCTTTAACAAGTTGAGCAATCGGACGATCAATTTCGTTCTTCATCCGGGCATACGTTTCATGGCCGTTTTCATGCGTATCCCAGTGATAAAACGGAATGTATTCCGTCGTCACTTCAATAAATCGGGCCCCTGATTCCACCAACCGACGAGCCAACAGACAACCTTGACCAAAATGGCTGGCACCATAGGCATCAGTCGAGTTTTTTGACTCTTTGGTCAGGTCAAAAGCGTCGCGGTCCTTAGAACTCAAAAGCCGGTGGGCATTGTCGATCGACCTCAGCATCGACTCCTGATGGTAGTCGCTGGCCACATCGCCCAACGGGCTCTCTTTGATCATCGCCTTCAAAGCCCTCTGTCGCGACTCATACCGCTGCGCAGTCATGCCTTTAGGGGGCTGAACAGATGAGACTGCATCGCCTGGGAACGGCAGATTGAACGGCCCATACTCACTGCCTAGAAAACCAGCGGTGGTAAAGGCTTTCAGCTCTTCCTGCTCGCCATTACCCTCTAGCCGTTGACCAATGTTGATAAAGGCTGGAATGGCCGGATTGATCGGCCCCAGGAGACGCGATATCCAGCTCCCAATATGAGGAGCAGCCACGGTTTGTGGTGGAATGTAGCCAGTATGCCAATGATATTGGTGGCGAGAGTGCAAAATGTTGCCCAGATCGGCCACCACATGGGACCGGATCAGGCTGGCTTTGTCCATCACCGAGGCCACATTTTCCAGGCCCTTGGTGATCTTAATATTGTCCACAGCGGTGTCGATCGCCGGGAATGTCGAGAGGATCTTATCCGAGGGCAGCCCCACGGAAAATGGCTCGTAACGCTTCGGGTCAAATGTGTCAGGAGCCGCCATTCCGCCGCCCATCCACAGAAGGATTACGGAATCGGCCGTCGGCTTCAGCAGGCGGGGCTTGTCAGGAGCAGCCGACATCAATCGCGGCGAACCCGTTCCAAGCATCGCCAGTGATGCGGCTGAGGCTGTCCTCATCAAATCACGTCGCGATACCAGTCGTTCAATCTCTCGTTCAAATGAGTTCATAACCTTCCACTCCCCTTCAAATATCAAGCACTTCGAAATTGTTCTTTATTGAGTGTCAGAATCAGCGAATCAGCTGGAATTCAGGCAACATGACCACCACCCAGATCAAGTCGGCCAACGATTCCGGAGTCGGCTTATCCGTCAGAATCTCGCGAGCCGTACCGCGTTCAGATGTTTTAGGCAATCGCGAAAGTGCGTCCTGAAAAACTTCGTCGATGATTTTGTCGACCGGTTGGCCCTTCTGGTCTGCCAGAACTTTCGCCGCACCGGCTTTCAGTAAATCCGTCACGCGCTGACCATTCGATAGGTCAAGCGCCTGCAAAGTCGTCAAAAGTTCGCCTCGCTGAGTCACCACCTGCTCGCGATTCGGACGGCCCAAGCTCCTCTGAAGTGCGTCGCAATCCATCAGCGAGGCTCGAACCTTCGGGCCTTCAGTGGCCGAATCTTCATGCCTCCCAGGGATAGTCACAGGGGCAACAGGCTTGTCAGGCGATGTTCCGGTGATTGTCCACAAAGCGTCGATAAACTGTTCAGCCGTAAGCCGTTTCAGCTCAGGGCCCAGAAAGACGTAATCCTCGACAGCCACGTTTTCCGAATGAGGGCTGCAAACCGTCTGGTAAGCCCTGCTGGTAGCGATATGGGCCATCAATGCCTTGAGGTCGTACTTCTGATCGGCCAGATAATTGGCCAGATAATCCAAAAGATCGGCGTTCCACGGCGGTGTACCCATGGCATCAACGGGATGAACCAGCCCATGACCAAACATT
>CAMBZY010000081.1 GCA_945872325.1 Candidatus Kuenenia stuttgartensis
GGGCCGGTTCTTGCGAGCAGCAAAAGTCGGGTTCAGGCCTGAAGGGCCGCAATCACGTCCTTTCAGGCCGAAAAGCAAATCATATGTGCAAAAGATCTTCCCAGCCCTTCGGACTGGGCTGTAGGATCTCTGGCCGTTGGCCCGAAAACTAAAACCATCCCAAATCAGGACGTTAATTCCGGCCTGATCCTTTGGATTTCTAACACATAGATTGACATAGTCATTAAGATAACTCCTCCGAAGCCCAAATACACGGGGCGTTAAATTTTGTCTGTAGGGCATGTCACCTGACATGGCGGGCTTTGGCTCACCCGCCCAGACTCACCCGCCGCGCCAGCAAGGGCCGAGCGTCCCTGAAACGATATCGATGGTGCAAAACTTTGGTTAGTAAGTGGTTATGCTGGCCTGGTGATTCACTAAACCCGCCCTTGCTGGGGCTGCGGGTTAGTTTGGCCTAAGATTTACTTGGCCGATCCATCGACTTCGCGAATATTGTCAACAAGTGGTGCGTTGGATGGCTTCCTGAGATTTGAGAGCCGGTCGCGGTGTGCCAGAGCCCTCGATTTCTGTCCTTGGATTTCATAGATCTGGGCCAGGGTATTGTGCAGGTTCCATTCGTTGGGCAATATGGGCAGACATTTCTCGAGGATCAGCTTGGATTCATCGAGTCGCCCCATCCTGGCGAGAATCTGCCCCTTGGTCTCAAGGATACCCAAATCATCAGGCGTTTTTGCGACCACTCTATCGATCAGTTTCAATGCCTCTTCATATTCATAAGGCGGGAACTTATAAAGCACTCCAGCCAGATTATTTGTAGAGGCCATGTCATCAGGATTCTGCTCGACGATTTTGCGATAAATCGGCCTGGCCAAGTCCCAGCGCGCCTGCATGTGGGCCGACATTGAGGCTTGACGCATGAAGTTGGCGCTGGCCTTGCCGCTCTCAATGTGCTTTTGAACCCATTGGAATGCCTCGGCATTTTTGTCCGATTTTGGGGCCGCCCAGAGGGTGGTTGCGATTCGGCACCAGAGCATGTTATCTGGATCCAACTCAATCAAAGGCAGGAGCTTTTGCCAGACGTAGTCCTCGCGAATCGGCTTTCGCTTGATTTCAGCTGCCAGGGAGAGTTGGTCGATCTCCTTGCTCCACTTCACTTTCTCTTCATTGCTGAGCTTTGGCAAAGCGGCGATCCAGCCACGCAGGGCGGGCTCCTGATCCATCATCATCAAGAGTCTGGAGCGGCAGCCGATCATGGTTTCGTCAATCGACTCGGATTTCGCAAGTTGACGATCAAGGTCGTCCAGCAATCGTCTGGCATTCCCCTGAATGTCGAGAATCCCAGTCGTTTCACTCAAATTCCATTTCAGCCAAAGCACTTCGGAAGCAATCACCACATTTTGTGACTGAACGGGCTCTAGAATTTTATAAGCGGTTTGAAGGTCGCCCCGACTGGCTATGATTCGCGATAGCAACTGACGAGCCTTGACCTCGGTTGCGGGCGCCAACGGATTCTTCAAGGCTTCTGTCAGTTTCGAAACCGCCTGATTGATCAGAGCTGGATTCAGATTCTGCATGTTGAGAATCTTCTCGGCGAAACGGAAGAAGTAACTGCCCCTCTCAAGTTCTTTCTGAGTCTCTTCCTGAGAGACCAGGAAATTCCAGCCCTTGATAGGCTCCTTCAATCCGATAAGCGTGTCGTAATAGGCGAAAACGTCATCAATTTTAGATAGATTTGATCCAAGAATTCTGCGACCACTAAGATCGGCTTCTTTCCATTGTCCAGCCTCAACGAAAGCAGGCAATTTGGATTGGAGCTTTGACGTAGTTGCTGCATATCGGTCTTCGCTGTTCGTGACGCCCGGAATAATCGCCCAGTTAAAAATCATGATGACAGGCAAGGTGGCAATCGCCCATTGAGGGATTCTGGCTTCAACTAGTTTTTGAACGAGCGATATGAGGATGGATTTGACGGACTTCACTGGTGGTCCACCAAGATTATCCCCAAATGCCTGGCTCTCGCCGCCCACTCCAAATTCAGATTTTGAGACTCGATTTGGAGCCGCAACTGATCGAATGTCCAAGGCCGCATCGCTACTGCGCCGCTCGGCGAGAATTTCGCGACGTAACTCGCGATCCTGTTTAAGCTTCTGAAGAAACGAGAGTTTCTGCGGTTCGAATTGCTTGCCAACTTTCACTAATTTGCCATCGGCAGCCGAGCTTTCAAAACCACCGGAATCGCGATTGTTGGACAAACTTGAGGATTGACGTTCGGGATCAACCGTTTTGGACTTCTGCTCTTTAAGAAACAACTTCAATGATTTTCGTTCGGCAGCAGTCCTCTTACGCTCGAATTGCCAGCGCTGCAAACTGTTCTTGATGCCCTGAAAAAACGACGAACCAGATCTGCCCTGATCCCATGAGAAATCGTCATCTTCATCGCGACGGTTCATTGCAGTTCCATTCCATTCCCATTTGCAGGATCAATACCGAACGAAGCGATTAGTACGATGAAAAGATTATCATATGTCATGAACCAACAGAAGTGGGATTCCTCAGTGGAATGACGGCTCCTGATAGAGGTAGCTTATCATAATTTGCGGCATCAAGGGGCCGCTTGATTCGCTCTAGCGCTGATTTATGAGCCGCAGCTCGATCCTTCAGGCCTTTTCGATCATAAATCTGGGCCAGTGTATTATGCAGGTTCCACTCTTCCGGCAGATCGCTGATACAGCTTTCAAGGATCGGCAAAGCCTCATCCCATCGGCCCTGACGAGCCAGAATCTCGCCCACAGTGTCGCGCACCGCAGGAACCCTTGGAGCAAGTTTGGCTGCATGGGTGGCGTATTTCAGGGCTTCATCAAGATGGTCGGGCTCATATTTGTAGATCAGCATCGAGAGATTGTTCAAAGCAATCACATCGTCTGGCTGAGAGGCCAGAAGCTTGCGGTAAAGGCCCCTGAGAACCTTCGAATCTTCAGCCGTGGTACCCGTTGCATGGTATTTGGTAGAACTCGCAAGGATGGCATATTTAAATATGGGACCGCTGCCGTCACCCTCATCGAGCCGCTTCTGGACCCAGATCCTGGCCGATTGATTCTCCGGTTTTGGTGGAGCGGCCCAAAGTGCGACTGCAAGCCTTGACCACATCGGGTGATTCGGGTCGCGGGCCAGCAAGGTCTCGAGCTTCGACCAATCTGGCGTTTTCGCTGCCCCTGATCGGATGATTGACGCAATCAATTCCAGCTCCGAGACTTCCGATTCAATCAACTGGCGATCTTCCGGCTTAATGTTGCGCTGGATTCCAAGCCATTCCCGCGCTGCTGATTCTTGATTGAGGATGGTCATGAGCCGCATTTTTGCGACAGTATTCTCTTTCGACGGAACCGCCGATCCACGCAGATCACGGTCCAGTCGGGCCAGAACTTTTCCAGGCGCGCTGATGTCCATCTCCATACCTGTGGTCCAGGCAATCCAAAGTGCCTCAGAACCAGCAACAGGATTCTCCATCATGATTGGCGCCAAGGTGTTAAATGCCGTTTCACGGTCGCCTCTCACAAGCTGGTAAAGTGAGAGTTGGCGTTTGGCCTGAACGGCAAGATCGCCTGTCGCATTTTCGGAGGCAGTCTTCAGGTGTTTCTCGATCAGAAAATTCGACTTGCTCGAGAGTGGGGTCTCAGTCTGAAGCCGCTTGGCCAGTTTCAAGTGGAATCGAGGGTCGCCCTTTCCATCATCGGGGGCCAAATTGCTCAGAATCCCAGACGCTCGATCTTTTTCACCAAGTTTGTCAAGCGTGTTCAGGTAGATATCCCAAACATCGGAATCTGTGGGGGTAAAAGCAATCACTCGTTCATAAACCAGCTTTGGCAGACTTCCATTTGAAGGCTGACTGACAATCTTTTCGCGGTAGCTTGCCACCGTCCGGTCTTTGGACTCGTTCACCATGCCTGCCATGGATGCAATCGCCGATACCATTCCCAGAATTGCCGGCAATGATGCAGCGATCGTGAAGCCAAGATATCTCAGTCGTGGTGGACGCGCAACAAACGTGTGGCCAAAAAGTTTGAATCGCATGATCGATTCAGGACGTCGCCCTATAGTTTTTGTTCGTCCACGGCTTTGATTTGATCGACCTTCAGACATTTTGCTAATTCCTGACCAACGATGGATTATCCGAGTTTTGAAGTAAAGCTGGCTTCGATTCCCACCAAAAAGGACCTTGTTGACGACACTGTCATGGTTTACCCAACTTATCGACAGATCGGTTACCCAGTATATAACAAATGATTCATGAAGCTCAACCCTGAGATCCAGAGCCTGTTGATTTTTAGCAAAAATCCACCGACCGTGTGAAATAGATCGCAATCCCGTGACCTGGAGGATATGGCCCACCCACCCAGACTTACCCGCCGCTCCAGCTAGAGCCGAGCGGCCCTGAACCGATGTCGGTGGTGCAACACCTTGATTTGCAGGTGATTATGCTGGCCGGGTGACTCTCTCATACGTCCCTGTGCTGGCGCGGCGGGTTAGTTTGGCTGGCAAAATGTCCCCTGACATGGAGGGCTTTAGCTCCCTTCAGGGGCTTGTCCGCTTTAAACTTTCCCGATATTAACCCTCCTGTCGATTGGTTTTTTCAATTGGTGGAATCTTCTCCCACTCAATCCACCCCGCCATCATGGATATTACGTTTAAGGATTTTCCCCGTAAAAGCAATCAGCCCCCCGTATTTTGGAGTTTCATATGATCCAGACCAGTTCAGACTCGACTCACAAATCTCCCATGAACGCTCTTCGGCATGGTCTCAGCAGCTCTGTTCATGTTCCCGAGGATAAGATTTATCAGGTCGACCGGCTTCGTCAGGAACTGATCCGAACCCATCAGCCCCAATCGGCTGATGAACGCGATTGTATTTCTGAACTGGCTCTGGCTCGCTGGAAAATGTTGGAAACGGATCGTCTGATGGATCTCCGCATCCAGGCAGAATCCGAGCAGGCCGGGATGATTTATGATCGCAAGATGCTCGACCAATTTGAAATCGACGAAAAACAATGGCACTCAAACCCTCACTTTCGCCGCGACCTGCTCGGCCAGACCTATCGTGGAGCCGGCCTTTTTGAACAACTCTGGTCGGAAATTCTCGGAGCCCTGGATTCGAAGATCCAGCGGATCAGCCTCACCCAGGCCCGAACCATGGCCCTGATGGTTGGCTCAAGTTCGAAAATTCATGAGCTCAGTCAGGACGGACTCTGGCTCTTCAGCCGATTCCTGAAAATGGAACCTAAACCCGCCCAAACTGTGCTTCAATGGGCCCAATTCTCAAACACCATTCTGGTCGTCGGCGATACCGACTTTATTGACGAGCATTTCTTAAGTGCTGCCAATCCTGCCACCTGCCACAAAGAGCTGAAACAAAGAGCCCTGAAAGAACACGCTTTCTGGAAGTTGCGAAAGCGGGATCTTGAAATGGAATACGTAACTCACCGTAAACAATTCGTAGCCATGTCCATGGGCACCGGCCTGGGCGACTTGAAACTCGCCAACGATGCCCGGCTGGCTCTGCGCTATCAAATCACGGCCCAGAACCGGGCCGACAAGCTCGTGCGCCGATTGGACGGCCTGAAGCGGCATCGGAATCTGCTCGAGTATCGTGCCAGAATGGCTGAAGAGCGTGAAACGCGCCGACTGGAGCGCCAGTCTCGTGACGAATCTGCTGCGTATCCGATGATGATCGACGATCAGGTCGATGAAAATGAATTGATGAACCATGAGCTGGCGGAGGCTTTTGAGGGGCTGGCCGCGATGATGGCTCAAAACGAACCGGAAATAAATGAGACGCAAGTGGATGAATCAAAGGAAGTTGTGACTGCTGTGCAAAACAAGGTTGTGGAACAACCGGTCGAGCTTGAAGGTCGGCTTCAGGACCGGATTGAGCGGATGATGAAGGGGCGGAGCCGGAGCGAAGTGGCCCGGATCAAGAAGCAGGTGAAAGCGCTGAGACGGGGTTCGGAAATGGCTGTCAGTGTCTGATTTCGTGAGCGAATCCAGACTATCAGACGGTTCCTGCACTCGCCCCGAGAGCTAAAGTCGTGTAGAATCAATCTAATAGAGCGAAAATCTCCTGAAGAAACGACTTGGACAGACGATGACCGACGAAGCAGATGATTTGGTAAACGGCGACGAAACCAGTACTCCAAGCACTCCGGAGCAAGCCCAGTCGGCTGCCAGACAGACGCTTTCGCACCTTAGGGGCCTGTTTGAAAAGCACGGGATTTCGCCTCGCAAGCAACTGGGCCAGAACTTCCTGATCGACCTCAACCTGCACGAAGTGATTCTCAGGGAAGCCGGCCTGACGCCCAACGATATTGTTCTGGAAGTCGGTACAGGCACAGGCGCTTTGACAGAACGGATGGCCGATCAGGCCGCTGCCGTGGTGGCTGTGGAGATTGATCCAGCCATGGGCCGACTGACCGCCGAAACCATTGGCCCCAGGCCGAACGTTTTGCTGCTGCGTCAGGATGCTCTCAGAAACAAGAACAATATTGCCAACGAAGTGCTGGATGCCCTGCGATCGTCTCTGAAAGTGAGGCCCGGCCGGCGCATCAAACTGGTGGCCAACCTGCCGTATTCCATCGCCACCCCGTTGGTCAGCAACCTCCTGCTGGACGACGAGTTAAGGCCAGCCTTGATGGTGATCATGATCCAATGGGAGATGGCCGAGCGGCTGATTGCCGAACCGACCGGCTCTGCCTATGGGTCTATCTCTGTGCTGGTCAATGCACTGGCGGATGTTGAAATCCTCAGGCGATTGCCGCCCACCGTTTTCTGGCCGAGGCCGAAGGTGGACAGCGCCATTGTGAGGATCATGCCGAGCGTGGAGAAGCGCCGGAAGATCGACGATCTCCCGTGGTTCGCCCACGTTGTGAGACAGGTCTTTCTGCATCGCCGCAAGAACTTAAGGGTGGTTCTGCACGCCATGTATCACCATGCCGATGCCTGGACCAAGCCTGTGGTGGACGAAATTCTCGAGCAGCTCGACCTCCCGTTCGACATCCGTGCCGAGGCTTTGAATGTCGAGGAACTGGATGAGCTGTCAAAGGCATTGAGGGTGAAGCTGGACGAGTTCGGGATTCCTCCGATCACCGACGACAGGAAGCCGAAAACGAAGCGCAACTGGCTCCTCAAACAAGAGGCCAACGCCAATAATCCAGACTATGTCGCTGAAGTGGATGGCGATGAAGATGACGAGGATGATGACGAGACGGATCTTGAGGATGACGATCAGGAGTGAGGATCAGGCCATAAATCAAATCCTAAAGGCGTTAGCCCCCGTTTCCGGGTTTGAACCTAGCCGCCGGGCGCTAGCCCCCGGTTTCGGCGATTTAAAAATCAAACCGGGTTTGAACCTAGCCGCCGTCCGCTAGCCCCCGGTTTCGGCGATTTTAAAAACACAACCGGGTTTAAACCTAGCCGCCGGGCGCTAGCCCCCGGTTTCGGCGATTTAAAAAAAACAACCGGGGCTAGCGCCAAGACCGGCTAGTCAGCAGCCGCAGCTAAAAAGCCTGAGAAATCAAACGCCCAGGGCCGTCTGCACAGCGGCCAGCATGTCGCCCATGGTTTCAAAGCCGCCGATGGCTCGGGCCTTGACATTCTCTTCAAGCCACTGCTTCACCCTTTTTTCAGCTGCGATCACTGACGAATGGTTTTTCAGGCCATAATGGCGGGCGATTTCGCTATAGCTGAACGGCGTATGTCGGCGTGAAAGGTACATCGCAATCGTTCGTGGAATGCTGATCGACTGGCTGGTCTTTTTCGAATGCAATTGTTCGTGAGTTAATGAAAAAACAGTACACACAGAGGTCTCAACATCATGCAGTCCAATGGCTTGAACGGTGTGGCGAATGCTGTCCCTCATCACCATTCGGGCCAGTTCCAGATCCACCCGCCGGCCGGTCAAAACCGAGTGGGCGATCAGGCTGTTGAGAGCCCCTTCAAGCTCCCGAACGCTGACCCTCAAGTGCTCTCCCAAAGTATCAATGACATTATCCGGCAGCTCCACCCCACGAGCCGCCGCCTTGGCCCTGAGGATCATCCGGCGCACCTCAGGATCAGGCGTATCAAGCCTCACCACCATCCCGGCCATGAATCGGGTCGAGAGTTCTTCCATGAGCTTGTTGACACGCTTCGGGTGCTGGTCGCAGCTCAGAATAATCGGCACATCTTCGGCAATAAGTGCATTAAAGGTGTGGAGAAATTCGCTTTGGGTCGCCCGTTTGGAGGCAATAAAATGGATATCGTCAATGATCAGTGCCGCTGCATTGCGGAACCGGTTCCGAAAGCTGGCAAGCTGGCCGGTGCGAAGAGCTTCCAGAAAGGCGTTGGTAAAGGCTTCCGCCGAGATCTGGATCAAACGCCCGCTTGTGGGGTTCGTCCTCATGGCGTGCGCCAGACCGTCCAGCAGATGGGTTTTGCCCAACCCGACTCCACCATGCAAAACCAGCGGATTGAACGAGGTTCCTCTCGATTTGATCATCTCAAGGGCGGCTGTGTGGGCCATTCGGTTACAGGGACCAACAATGAAATTATCGAGCCTGCGAGTGGCCTTCACAGGTGCCGGCCCGAACAGGCCTGGAACATTACCGGTCTGGGCCTCGCGTTTATCAGTGGGCCATTGGGACTTTTGCGAGCCGGCTGGATTGGACTTTGACTTGCGAGAGGTCGGGGCTGGTGGAGTCAGGCTGAACGAGTCGGAATCGGGAGCGGAAGTGGGAGATTCGTTGGATTCAGTATCGAGGATGGGAGCAGATTCAACAGGCAGGTTGTCGGCTTGAATCTCTGAGGGCAGTACGACAAAAACCCTCCAATTGTCATGACCATGCACAGCCTGAATGGCTTCACGCAGATTCGAGTTAAATCTGGAAAGGATGCGGTCTCGAAAGAAGCTGGTCGGCACGATAATGGTCAGGGAGCGGTCGCTTGTGTTCTCGATAAACTCAATACCTTCACCAAACCAGACCGCCATCGCACCATCTCCAATCCGTTTCCCAAGTTCTTCGCGAAATAAGTTTTGATTTTTCTGATTTGATGGAAGAGGAAGTGATGTTGATAAAGCCAATACAGGTTCAGGAACGGCTGGTTGAGCCGCTCTTGCAGAATCCGTTTTCAAATCTGGCTTGGGGGCAGCCCGACGAGCCATCCATCATTCCTGTTCACGGGAGACATGCCCAAACGACAGTTCGCTTAATTAAGCAATTCGTTTCCAGGCACGTTGGTTCGAGTCCGAAGGTGTTGATGTCCCTCAACACCAAAGCGCGACAAAGCGCGACATTTCATCCACAGAAGATCGTAGATTTCAGGCAAAAGGTCTAGGTGGAACCGCAGGTGGTGCGACTGCTTTTTCGCGT
>CAMBZY010000082.1 GCA_945872325.1 Candidatus Kuenenia stuttgartensis
TTGGGAGTCTTAGCGAACTGCATTAAAATAAAAAGTCCCATCACACTTGACCAGACGATGGCTGGAAATTTAATGCCGCAGGCCAGGCCGCAGAAAATGCCTGAAATCATGGAACGCCGAGTGAGGGAAACACCCGATTGCTCAAGAACAATCCACGATGTCAGGGCAGACGCACACAACGATGCAAGCGGAACATCATTTAAAGGTGCAATCATGCCACAATTTACAATAGGTGACGAAAGAATAAAAAGTGCAGCATAAGTCGATCGTTTTTTTCCAACCAGCGGTTCTGCTAATAGAGCAGATGAAAATGCCAGAGAGATTCCGAACCAGAATGAAATGGCTCGCGTCGCGACCGGGCCACGCATTTTTAATACCGCCGCCTGAAGCGACTCGACAAGCAAAGGGTAAGCAGTTTCATGAAGATCAGGGTCAAATTGAATTTCACCAGTCATCGCCATCCGTTTTGCAACTTCAAGGTGATAGCAAAGCGCATCGCCATCCGTCACAGGTGATTGCAATCCAAGCCACGCAATGGACACCATGAAAATGAATACATAGAATTGCAACGCCCCGTAACGATTCTTGATTTCAGAGTAAGTGGACTTGGTAAATCGATATCCCGGAGTTTTATAGATAGCTATCAATCCTGGAAAAGTCGCGATCAATACCAGAATTAAGCCCACTTGAAACCATCCAAATGCCGCAAACACGCCGATGATCAAGCCTGCCACCCCAAGACCCATTGGCATGACCAATGCGAACCATTCCATTCCCAGTGGTTTGCGTAATGCAACTGCCAGCCAGATCGGCCCACCAATGAGTAGCCCCAAAAGAGCGATTGCAGCAAGTGTGAGAAAATCGCCGACCATTGGGATTTTATCTCATCTGGCCGGAATGGCCATTTTTACGAAAATAGTTCTGATAAAACCAGCCTGTAAAAACGGTTACAGGCAAGGAGGCGACCAGCAGCAGGCCTATGACATGGCCATAGCTTGTAGAGCCTGATAAAGGCTGATCAACTTGCAATATCGCACCCACAGCTTGACAATAACCGCTCCAGAAGATGCTCAGAGTCCACCATTTCAGCCGATTCCACTGAAATTGAGTCTGAGTCCATGTGATGACAAATAAAGCGATTGTTGCAATGATCTGAAACTGGCTTGATATACGGGCTACATCAGCGATAGAGCAACTACCAACTGCCGCTTTAATCGTAAAATACTGGAGGATTGAAACGCTACCAGCAACCAGGGCCAATATCCAGGGCCTGTCCAGAGCAGTCCAGGCTTGCCTTAAAGGCCATGTTGCGGCTAAGGCGACCGAACCTGCGAGCATCGGCTGAATTGCGGTAACGCCCGTTGACAGTCTTGGAAAAATCACAGGCAAGACCAGATTCCCTAATAAAATCGCCCATAGGCTTAGAAATGAAAGGCCTGCGAATATGATCAGGCTGGCTTTTTCCGCTTCAATCAGAATAGCTGTATTTTTCACCCCAGAACCGATCGATCTCTGATACTCCGGATAAAGTACCAGACCGACTCGGCCAGCAATGTCGCTGCACCAGTTCGTGGCCAGAATTGCAATCGAATAATAACCAGCCTGCGTGGCCCCATCTGGCATTTGGGTCAGTATAAGTGCCCGGTCGATGGTATTAAGCATGGCCCAGGTGGAATTTGCAGCCAGAATCGGCAAACCGATTGAAGCCAGTCCAACGGTGCAACGCCAATCCCAGCACGATATAAAGGTGCGATCAGGGTCATTTCGATGAAGCACCAAAGATTGGGCGATAAAACCAATCGCCAATGATGCAATCAGGCCCCAGAATCCGGCCAAAATGATTCCAACCAACGTTACAAATGTGAAAATCAGGCTTTGAATCAGTGCGAGTCGACCTACCAAGCCGAATTTTGACTCACTGCGAAGTATAGCGATATGAAAATCCTGACGCCGTTTCAGGATCGCCAGAATACCCACCACCACAAGTCCGATTCCCCACTCCCAATCTTTTTGAAATAACAACCAGCCACCCCAACTCATCAAGCCAACACCATAAATTGAAGATGTAAGAGTATTTGATGTAAATGCGACATTAGTGATATCATTCGCTTCGTTGATCTTACCCTGAGCATTCAAAATGGTCGTTTTTTGAACCGCTCCAAGAGCCACGCCGAGGCTGGAGCGACTGGTGTTATCGAGGAGCAATCTGAGACCTGTATAAATACCCAGATCAGATGCAGATAAACCCCATCTCATCGCAAATGTGACAACTAATCCAACGATCCGCTCCACCTGCCCGACCAAGGTCAGCCAGAGACTGTGGCGAAGAATTTGCCCTGAAACCGGCGATGATTGCTGTTCTTTCGCTTTCAGATCGATCAAGTCGATCGACACAACGGAACTCATCGCAATCGGACCAGGCAGAATTGTGACCGTGCAGATTCGCCGGCCGCATCATCACTTCCAACAAAGACTTCTGGCGGAATTGGTGCCGCTTCGACCAGATTGAGTCCGCGTTGCTGATACCAGGCGGCGGTATCGTAGCCAAATCGATTGTAAGTCGTGTCTGTGTCTTCATTATGGACACACCAATGGCGAGCGACTCTGAGCAGTTCACGTCTCATCGCTTCGGCGATTTCAGGAGGGTTGTGAAGGATCACAGCCGAGGTCAGGACAAGGTCGAACGACTGATCTGGAAATGGAAGGCGATCGCCTGAGCCCTGAATCAGAAAAACGTTCGAATCGCTCTTAAGATGTTCCTGAGCAAGGGCTAACTGCGATGGGCTGAAGTCAAGACCGGTGATCTGAACGTCGGTTCCCACAGCTGTTCGAATACTCGCAATCTGCTTCCCGTAACCGCAGCCGACTTCCAGAATTGATCGTGGTTTGCAAGCCGCAATTCGGCTTGCCAGCCAACGGGATCGGGCCGTTCTGGCAGGCTGACCTTCTTGTTCGGCAAGATATTCCGAACCCCCACGAAGTGTCCAGTAATCACGCGGATCAGCATAGACGATACGACGTTTTAGAGCTGGCCACTGCTCCAGACTACGACGCATGGATTTATGCCATAAATATCGAGCACCACCTTGCTTGTACGCGTTAACAGCTTTTTGCAACCGGCTTTGCTGCGAATGACGCAAGTGCAGGCCAGGGTTGGTGTCTTGTTGCGACATGTCCACTGCCTCCCTGCGATATGATCTGAATGACATGAAACGGAATTCGAGAGTCAATCGGGTATCCTTGCCCGAAGATTTGGCACTCGTTCTGGCATCGTAAATCATTGGGGAATCTGGTCAATATGAAATTCGAAAAAAAGCGAATAAACCACATGAACAAGTCCCGGCGAATCCTATTTACGAGCGTAAAGTTGCGAAAAAGAGATACTTATTGTTGAATTCCGAGTCGCGTCTTGCCTCGCTTTTCGATTCCGCATATATTGATGTTAGTCAAAACGAAAGTGCGATTCGAGTCCAAAGTCAGGCGAGTCGATCTCACGAAATTGGGTTTGAAACTTTGCATAATCATGCAGCTTTTCAGCCTGATATGGGTACAGGATTCCTATTGCAATACCACAACGGATAATGGAAGTCTCATGAATCTAAATTCCAACTCTCTCAAAGTGGCTGAAAAGCGGCTTGTGGTGTTGGGTCAGGCATTGGATGCCGATTGGTTCAACGGTCGAAAGCATCGCCGATTGAATCTGTTTCAAGATTGGACTGCGGATCTCTGGATTCATGAGACCGGTCATGCCGTGATTTTTTCGAATCGAAAGATAACGCTGACGGAGATATTAATCAACTCTGACTTACAGATTCCGGAAGATCGGGTGATTTGGCAGAGAGTCCCTCTCCAAGAAGATTTTGCGACCATTCAACCCGGCGGATCCATCGAATATCAGTTAAATTATGAACTTGAAACAGCAGACCCACCAATCTTCCGGTATTTATCGCAGGAATTGCAATTAAAACCATCACCTGATGATTTGGTCTGGCAACCGAATTCGAAAAATCGAATGAAACAAAGCCCGATTATCAAAGTCCACTTTGAAGCTGGGCCGAGTTACCTTTCTGTACAGACGTTTCATACGTTCCCTGAAGAGTTTGCCATCTTGAGAACTCAGTCACTCTTCGAAGTTCAATTGCCATGAGATGTCGGCCAACAACCTGAAATCATGGATACCCATGTCTTTAAATCATCAAATTCTGGCAACGTCTCCAAAATGCTCATTGGGTGGCTGATTTTAATCATTTTCTGGTATGCACCAGCATGGATGATTCTGAAAACAGCGATTTTCGGTTCGCAAATCACACAGTCCATGGGTGTAAACCCAAATGGATTGATGACGAATCCTCCACCATGGCTTGATGCGAATTCGTCATATTTTCGTTTACCGATTTTGGCATGGCATAGCCTGAGGTTGAGCTTTGCGACGGCCATCATGGCGATCCCGGCAGGAACTTTGATCGGATTTATTCTATCTCGTTGTAAATGGCATTTCCGGCCAGTGGTTCAA
Organism: Candidatus Kuenenia stuttgartensis; assembly: GCA_945872325.1. Classification (GTDB taxonomy): domain Bacteria; phylum Planctomycetota; class Planctomycetia; order Isosphaerales; family Isosphaeraceae; genus QWQI01. Next base: position 4,514 of record CAMBZY010000082.1, read on the forward strand.
TCTGTCTGGCTGGCATCGATCTTTCTACCACTTCCAGTTGTCGCCTCGGCATGGCTTGGAGCTTTCGGAAACTCAGGCCGGTCACAGGCGTTTGGATTATCCGATCAGCCATTGATTTCAGGATGGTCGGCCGCAGCCTTGATTCATGCACTGGCAGCTGTTCCGGTCGTCGTTTGGGTCATGTCAGGTGTGATGCTTCAGGTGGACGATTTCATTGAAAACATGGCTCGAATGGAATTTTCCATGCCACTGGCCATTTATCGTTCCACGATCAGGAAATGCACTCCTGCAGCCGTTGCTGCATCACTTGCCGTACTCATCATGACAGCTGGCGACATGACGGTGACCGATCTTGTCCAGGAGCGAACTTTTGCAGAAGAAGCCTATTTACAAGCTCAAATGGGCGATGGCTTGGCTGCGGCTGCACGCACTGCAATGGCACCTGTTTTTCTAATCACGATATTGATTCTTGCCTGGGCGAAATCAAATACAATCTGGCATGACCGGTTTCATGGAGGTTCCCCGTTCAGTTTTTTAGGCAAGAAGTGGCTCGTTGGCTGGCCTGGATTTTATGCAGGAATCATTGCAACTGTTTTAACAATCATTGCCTGGGGAATCCCGATTGCAACTTTGGCATGGCGAGCCGGCCGATCGGGTGGAGATGCCGTCATGAATTCCAAGCCATCCTGGTCAATCACGGCACTTGTCCATAATTTGATCAGCGCCTGGCCTGATCTGGCTGAAACTCTGCCTTACACGCTCTGCATCGCCTCCATAACGGCTTTGACAAGCACTTTCATGGCATGGATTATCGTGGAAATCTCTGTCAAATCTGTTTCATTTCAATGGGCGGTTCTGACAGGCGCAGCCATCGGATTCGCTGTTCCTGGGCCTGTTGCAGGACTGGCGGTGCAATGGCTCTGGATGCCATGGCAGACGATTTACGATAGCTGGGCAGTGATTATTGCAGCTCAGGTCTTTCGACTCATGCCCATTGCAGTACTTCTAATCTGGCCTTCTGTTCAGTTTAAGTCCAAACCAGTAAATGACTTGGTACGCCTGGACGGGCTCACGGCCCAACAGAAATTCTGGCGTGTTAAATGGCCCACCACAGGGCCAGTTGCTCTGGCGACCACAGGGGTTATATTTGCCTTGTCGATCGGCGAGTTGCCGGCCACCAACATGGTGACTCCACCTGGCGTCGAAATGCTTTCCGTAAGGCTTTGGGGCCTGATGCACACGGGGGTGGAGAGTCACCTTTCAGCTGTCGTGCTTGCCTGCATGATCGCATTCACGATGATGATGGGGCTTTTCACGATTATTCGGTCTAATTTTGGAAAAGCGTTGAATCACTTTACCAACTTATGAAATAATTGAGACCGGCTCACGAATCATCCCAATAGATTCTCTACTGAGTGCTTGTGAATCGTGAAGTGTTTCGCTGACTGAGGTGACGGCCGATGATTGAAGTCTCCGATTTACGGGTCGATTACGACGATTTCTGCGCTGTTCGCGACTTATCGTTAACCATTGGCGATGGAGAGGTTTGTGGCCTGATTGGCCCGAACGGTGCGGGCAAGACATCGACCATGCGAGCAATTGTCGGCTTGCTGGAGCCGACCTACGGCTCGATTCGGGTGGGCGGAATTGATGCCCGTGAGCGGCCCGACGATGCCCAGCGGACGATGGGCTTCATGCCCGACTTTGCTCCAGTGTACGAGGATCTGAAATGCTGGGAGTTTCTTGATATTTTTGCGGCAGCTTACAAGATCCCCAAGGCGATACGCAAGCAACGTGTGGAAGAGGAGTTGGCACGCGTCAGCCTGACTGAGAAACGCGACGTGCCAGCGGGAACTTTGTCGCGGGGGATGCGTCAGCGGCTGACTCTGGCCAAAACCTTGCTTCCTGATCCTCAGTTTTTGCTGCTTGATGAACCGGCCAGTGGGCTTGATCCCAATGCCCGGATTGAACTTAAGCAGATTATTCGATCACTGGCTGTGGAGGGTCGTTCCGTCTTGGTCAGCTCACATATTTTGAGCGAAATGAGCGAGTTTTGCACCTCAGTTGCGATCATGGAACGTGGCCGAATGGTCGTTCATGGAACGATCGCCGAAGTTCAGGCCAAATTCAATCAAGGCGTGGAATTGCATATCAAAGTGCTTGAAAGAGCTGAGGAACTGGGCAAATGGCTATTACATTACGAAGGAGTTCTGGCAACAGAAAGGAATGGATCTGCCAATGAACTCACAGTCAGATTTGCAGGCACTGACGAACAATCGATTGCAAACCTGCTTGCCGACATTTTTCGGGCCGATTTTCGGATGGTCAGTTTTGCGCCTCGTCAGGAAGGACTTGAAGAGCTTTTCCTGAAGGTTGGGGCGAAGGAAGTTTCATAACTTTCATCAATCACTGAATCGGAATTTATCCATCCCATCCAAAGATCGTCGACCAGCAAAAAGGCCATAAATCATGTCAGTAAATGAAACAGAAATCACGGCTGAATCCGTGGCGAATACAACCAAGCCGGAGAAAGGCTGGGATTGGTCGATACTCACGGACAATCCGATTATTATCAAGCAATCGCGGGTCAGATTAAAACGTTCGTCAATGATCAGCTGGTTCATGGTGATCGGAGTTTTGGCTTCAGCTGTGATCTGGATGGAGTTTCAATTCGGGACCAAACGCTATGACCGGTCAGCCGGTTATATTCTGGGCGGAATGGTTTTTATGATGTTGATTGTTGGTACCCAGCAGCTTGCACTGATGATCACCGCCACCAGAGCGACTGGGATGATTGATTTTCATCGACTCAGCCCGCAATCACCTGTGAGCCTGCTGATCGGGTTTCTGGCCGGTGGGCCAATTCGCGAATATGCCATTGTTGCATTCGCAATTCCGTTTCTGATTCTGGCCTGCGTGCTTTATGGAACACCGTTGACGGGCCTTTTCATCTTACTTTTAGCCGCATTCTCGCTCACATTATTAATGCACGGATTGACTCTGGTCTCGGCCATGCTCTCAAAAAACCCGAATCCGAATGCCGCCAAAGGCGCATCGTGGGGCGTTTTTGCGTCCATGGGGATGTTGGGCCCGTTGTTTAGTGGCACAATGGCGGTAGACAGGCTGGCGGGCGACCCGCCCAAAGCCCAGTTTTATGGAATTGCAACGACGGTACCGATCGTTTTTACGGGTATAGCCTGTGTGGCTTCAGGGTTTTTCCTGGTTGCCGGTGTGAGGCGATTTAAAGATGATATCCGACCTTCGCTCACAAAACGCCAGACTCTGCTGGCGTTATCCATGGCCGTACTGATCGGCTGGGGCCTGTTGTTCCAGTCTGTGTTTCCGTACGATAATTTTGTCAAGCCCTTTGAATTGACAATCATCGGCTTCTGGACTCTGGTCAGTTTCATTCTGATTGGAACCGCTGCTCCAGACAGGGTCACTTATATTGGCGGACTCAGGCGCAGCTTACGACTTGGATTAAGACGCCCTGGACCGTTCGAGGACCGGGCTTTGAATCGCTGGGTTATCGGGGGTTTTGCTGGCATTTTGACAGCCGGAATTTCAGGCCTGTATGTCATCCGCAATGCGCTCTATGACGAAGTCTCTGCCCTGCCGGGTGCATCCACAGCCACGGCCATACTGGTGGTTCTGGAATTCGGACTGGCGTTGCAATATTATCGACTTCGGCTCGGTAAACAAGCGGGCGGGGCCTTTGCCCTTTTCTTGTTTGTGGCCTGGTTGGTGCCGTTTATCCTCGGAATGGCATTGACTTTGGCATCAGGAATCTCACAGGAAAATGAAGGGAATGGCTTCATCCTGATGTCAATCAGCCCTTTGTTCGGCGTTCCACTGGGGACCGGTGTGATCCAGATTTCCGATATTCCCATCAAAGAATGTCAATTGGCGGCTCTCATTCCGACGCTTTTCGCTGTTTTTATCTTCAACCAGATGATCACCAATTTGCAGAGGCGAATCGACAGACGGATTTTACCGGAACATCAATCACCAAACGTCGACCCTTTCGCATGGCTTGACGACGCCACTCCACAGGAACTTGTCGCCCGAAAGATGAAATCGTAACCCGATAACATTTAACGGCGCGATTTTCTTTGATGAAATGGACGGCTTTGATCATTGGGATTGCTGGCCTGTTCGGCTCTGAGTTTGGTGTAACTGGCCTCGAGATCAACGATCGGGCGTGGATAATCTCGCCCATATTGAAATCCGAACGAGAGATTCCTTTGCCCGCCCTGCTCCATCCGCCATGGTTCGTGCACCATTTCCGCGGAAAGGCTTTCAAGTTCAGGCAGCCATGTCTTTACATAAATGCCTTTAGGGTCGTAATCACGAGCCTGTTTGATCACCTGAAAATAGCGATCCTGGCGAGGGTCGTTGCCCACGCCTGCCACATAGCTCCAATTACCCCAATTTGAACAGACGTCGAAGTCGATCAACTGACTCTCAAACCATTCTGCACCAGCTCTCCAATCCACACCGAGGCTTTTGACGAGAAAACTCGCAACATTCTGACGACCCCGATTGGATTGAAAACCGGTGAGTAAAAGTTCTCGCATATTGGCATCAATAAATGGAATTCCCGTTCGGCCTTCGATCCAGTCATTCAGCAGGGCTTTATCCTGATTCCAGTTCTTCTTGATTTTACGAGGCCCGGAGAGATGAAATAGTGACGTGCCGGCCTGAAGTGCAAAGAATCGGAAATAATCGCGCCAGATCAGTTCAAAAACGAGCCAGTAAGTGGAATCATTCTGAACACGATCGTGCTCATAGAGTGCGACTTCGGCAGCGATTTGTCTGGGTGAGATACAACCAATTGCAAGCCATGGGGCGAACTTTG
>CAMBZY010000083.1 GCA_945872325.1 Candidatus Kuenenia stuttgartensis
TTTACGAACTCTGCACATATCAGCAGGATCGTGTGAACCACCACAAGTAAGACCTCCCATTCAGGCTTGATCGAGACTTCTGGAGTGGTCGTATCCGAAGAGATCAGGTGGCGATTCGCCCAAAGTCCAAGGCCCAGAATCGAGCCAAATATCAGGCCAAAACTGGTCTCCATCATGTTCCACCAGTTGAAATAAGCGAAATAATCGCGGAACATAGAAAGCGCTCCTTCCGTGAACACTTCTGGATGCCAGGCATGAAACGCCTGTACACACTGGCCGCCTGGGAAACCAAGCCCGCCTGCAATATATCCAATGATCGCCATGCGTCCTGCGAGCTTATCGCGCCGAATTACGCGAACGTAAAACGTGAGTGCCACTAGGGCTGTTAGCATACCGCCCCAGATTTCCGGACGTGGCTTCAACGTGGCGTTATTCGGCTCGAAATACCAACTGTCTGAGAAATAGACCTTCGGAAGTATCTTGTTGGCGATATCAAACGGCCGGTTTATCAGTTGGATTCCCAAAAGCATCAGCCCCACAAGAGCAACCATAAGTACTAGAATTTCCAGTGGTTTATAGCGCTTTCCGCCCAGCCCCATACCGAGAAAAGTGGCAGAGAAACTGATCCAGATCCCGCCTTTGATGAACAGCCCGATCATGCCCCAACGAAACGCTTCCAGATTCCCGACAAGTTCTCTATCATGAGTCAGGCCAACGGTTTGGCCATATGTCATCGACCCGCCAATACCAATCGCCACGGTCATCATGGCTGCGGCTCGAGCGGCGGAGAGCGCTGAAATTCCCGGTGCAAAGAGCAGAACAAGGGTCAAGGACGTAAGGCAGCCAGCGATCATCGCGCCGGATTCATGACCATACTGCCCCCGAATTCCCCAGCCCATCCCCGCGGCCATGGCGGTGAGCACCATGGCTTTGAGCCATCCAGTCCTGTTCGAAATACCCTGCTCGGCTTCGTGTTGCGTCATGATTTTGTGCCTTGGATTTGGTGTGATGATGTACTGATCATAAATCATCACAATGGCTTTTCCAAATAAGATCTTTGGGCTCTTGTCAAAAATGCCGCAACTCAGCCCCTTGCTGAACTGGCCGGAATCCAAGACAATAATGCACCAGCAAAGCTCATGCGTGAATACTGCCTGAATCCATCCAATACCTTGCTCAAAAGCACCTTAAAACCTGATGCCAAACGTTCCGGCCGTAGAATTATCGACAAAGATTTCAGCCTATCAGGCCGCATTGGTGGTATTGGAAAAAGATCCTGCAAAACGGGCCATTCTGAATCAGCTTGCCCCCTTCGAATACACGAAAAACGGTTCGGCTGACCTATCCCGCCCCTCAGCCATCATGCAGCTTAAAAATTTGCATGAATCCGAGGCCACCCTGGATTTCAACAGGATCCACAAAACCTGGCGCAAAGCCTTATTAAGTAAGCAGATCACAGGTGTTCTACAACAGGTTCGAAGCGGAAGCTCGACGAACGGAATGCTTGCCAGGATTGCCTCTGATTCTGCCAATTCGCTCTGGTCTGAACGGTTGGTGAGCCACCTCGCACCATCTGAATCCGCCTCATCAGTCGTGCGTCTGTTTGCTGGTCCGAGCCGAATGGACTGGCTTAGACGCATTGTTTGGTGCGGTCGATTGAAGCGGGCCATCGCACTGCCGGATCGCTCAACGGAAAATCGATCGCTGAAGCCGATCACTCAAAATCTTCCAAAAGACTGGCCAGCTCTGGCCCAATCCACACTTCAGCAGTTTGAATCAACCTCAACTTCCAAGTCCCGTTCTGATGGACATTTAGGACTCGTAACCGTTGCGTCGCTGACTGGTGCTCTGGAGCCTCGGCTACGGCAATGGACCCTGCAGCATATTTCCATGGAGCTCGGTCCTAAGCTGGCCTACTGGCTCAGGAATGGCAAGCCCCCCTGGCCTGAAAATCATCTGGCGATGGAAAACTGGATCGCCTCCACAGCTTATGAACTTTGGGAAAATCCACCGACTCTTGTGGATGATGTCGAACTCGATTCTGATTCTGATTCTGATCTGATCTCGCTTCTACCTGATATACCCCAGATACCAACCAAGCCATTTGCTTCTGGAAAGCCTCCCCTACCTGATCTGCCTCCGGAGGTGTTCGAAGAGTCGATTGAAATCCTCTCGCTCGTCTCTGATGAATCGGCCTTGTTCGACCTCGATATGCCGGACTTTGACGAAATAGACTTGGAAACTGATGATTCGGATCCATCCTTCCGGCTCGGAGATTTAAACCTGTGACCGAAGAACTTGTCGAGTGGGATCCTCCATCAGAGATAGACTCCATATCACACACGGCGAAACCCTGGAGGGGTCAAGAGTTACCCCTGATTGACAGGCATTCCGAAATGATTCGGAAACGGCTTCGCAACCTCGCTTCAAGCCCTGCTCTGGCTGAGCTTTTGACCAGTTTTCAGAACGAGACCGGTCTATCGCTTGCCCATGAAGGCCCCATCGTCGCCGATCGGCCGTCAGGTTTGAAACGTGTTGGGATCACCATCCAATGGTTTTGCCCAACTCTTGGAACCCGTGTCGGTCTAGGGATCGAAACGCCTCTGGCCCATCGAGTGATTGATCGATCGCTAGGCCATCAACGCAGCGATGCTCAGAACCATTTACCGACTACACCCGTGGAATGGGGTTTCTGGACAGTTCTTGCTGCCAAACTGACCGACCTGTTGAATCAGTCCAACACCTTGCCACGGCTTGTTTTGGATCGAGTCGGCCCCGACTCGTTCGACACCACTGGCTTGGGGCCCTGCTCCACAATCGCTTGGGAACTGAACCATTTGGATCAACCTGTTGGAGTGATTCGGGCGTGGGTGCCTGCCACCCTAACTCAAGATTTAGAAACAGGTTCTGCTCAATCAAATAAATTATCCGACCAGAATCAAAGCCGATTTCTCTCAGAATCTGAAAATCTAGTCGTTCTGGGCCGAGTTCAGGCAGGCATGATCCACCTGGCAGGCGGCGTTCAGCGATTGCGTCCCAAACTCGTTTTACCCTGGACAGATTCACCACTTGCAGGCTCTTTATCGACCCTGTCAGGTCCGGTGGTCTGCAGAATGGGTTCAGGCCCCAGCCGATGGTCGTTTGCAGCCAGCCTGGTTACAGAACCTCAGGGCCAACAATTCGAAGTTCTTCAAAAGCCTAAATACGCCCCAACTCCCCTCACGAAAGGCTTTCCAATCATGAGCGCCGATGGCAATCCTGCCAGTTCAGATCTACCCATCACTTTGACTGTTGAACTTGGCCGGCTGAGCCTGACTCTGTCGAAGCTCGCAGACCTTAAACCCGGCGACATCCTGGGACTGATGCGTAACGCAAGTGAACCAGTCGACTTAACCAGCGGAGATCGTCTGGTGGCTCGCGGCGAACTGGTTCAAATCGATCAGGAACTGGGAATCCGTATCCTTCAAGTTCTAATCTGACACCTTCGTTGAAGCCGATCAATCTTCGCGTGATGATCGGGCCACTTGCTTCGTATCAATCTCTCGCAGGTGCGATGCCAAAACGCGGTCGAGTCGGCCCATCGTCGCTGGTGTGGTCCCTTGATCACGCCACAGGACACGGCCATCTCGGTCGAGCAGGACCATCGTTGGATAAACCTGCACGCCAAGCGACTTACGCACTGGGCATGCATCGGCTCCACCTTTGCCACCGATCAGGAGCGGGAAATTCACGCCGTAGCGGTCGGCTGCCATGGCCACTTTCTTTTGTCGATCAACCATCGGCCCTTCTTCGTAGGCGATCCCGACAATCTGGACATTGTCCGAAGCCAGTCGCCTTTGAAGCTCCACCAGGTGTGGCATGGCTTCATGACAAGGCTTGCACCAGGTGCCCCAGAAAAATAGAAGTGTCAGTTCCGAAGGCATTTGGCTCAAACGAGTTGGACGACCTTTGATATCGGGCAACTCGAAGTCGATGACCCTCTGATTGGTGGCGTCGAAATCGCAAAATACGCCCCCGACTTTCTCGTCGACTGCGGATCCTGTTGGCTTCTTCCACCAGGTCAACCCGCCTGTCATGCGATTGATCCATTCACTGGACTTCGATGCATCGGCTCCAAATGCCGAATCCTGAGTCTTTTCCGTTGCCTTCAGGCGGTCAATCCGTTCCTGATCCGTTCGAGCCACATCCGGCTCGATCTGAGAAACCATAGTCGATTGACGGGCTGGCTCAAGTGTTTTCTGAATCTCGGCCCGCTTGGCGACTGGTCTTTCCAAACCTCTTCCAGATGAGACACTTGCATCGTTCATGGATGTTGATGCAGGAGCGTAGTCAGGTACGTCGGCTGGCGACTTCAGACCTTCGATCGAGCGATTGGTCCGACTGATGGTTCGATCCGTCCGAGCCAGTTCATCCATCGGACGTTGAGCTTGCTCCCATGTCGAACTTCGGGCTGGAGGTTCGTAATCGTTTCCATCTCGACTTGATAACTGACGATCCCTTTGAGCTCTTCGGATTCGGTTGATCTCATCAATCTGCTCGACCCGCATATTCCCAGCAGATGGTGCATCGGTATAAAGATTGTCAGTTCTGGGCCTGGTGTTTGCCATGGCTCGTCGTGGCGGGCGACGTTCTTCGGAGGCCTCTTCTTCTTCGATAATCTCTTCAGCAGACGGAACTTCTGTAACAGGTGCCAGATCATCGGGCAACCTTCTCAGCCCTTCGGCCGATTCGGCAATCGCACGATTGCTGCTACGTTTTGCGATCCGTCGATCGACCAATTCGGCTTGTGCTGGCTCTTCAAACTCTTCATAAACAAATGGTTTACGCTCAATTGCAGGTGGAAGCGGATTTTGATCGTCCTCGCCAGAATGCTGAACGGTTCTGACCTGAGGGTCTGACTTGGGAGCCGCCACAGGGCGATCTGCCGCCCTCCAGGCATCGTTCTTCTTAGGCTTTGGGGCCGGGGCTTGAGCGACGCGGGATTCAGAGACTTGGGGATCGGACTCGGTAGAGACTCTCTGAATGCTTCTGTCTTTGCGTGAAGGGCTGGCTTTGGCTGTCGTTTCAGCGGTCTCGTCTTCTTCGATAAAAATCCACTTGCCCTTGGGTGGAGCAGGCTGATTTGACTTGACCTCAGTTTTGGCCGTCGTCATTTTCGGGCGGGCGGCAGGCTTCTGCTCTGCAAGGTCTGTGTCGGGCTGATCGTTGGAATTCGGCTCGAGCAGAACGCGGGCCTGAGTTTCGCCGGAGAGGAATCGGGCACGGGAGATACGTGACTCTCCGCCCAGATCCAGAGTGGCTATCAGAGTATAGGGTGTGGAGGCCCGAAGTCCTCTGACTGTAAAACCGCCGGCTTCATCGGTGATGACATCGCTCACGGCACCACCAGCCAGGGCCCCATCGGCCAGTCGCACTGTGGCGCCTGAGACAGGCTGGCCGCGATGGTCGATGACGCGTCCGGAAATCCGTCGGGCGTCTTTGGCATCGATGGTGGAGGTGATCGAGTTGCTTCGGATGATGGATTCTTCGCCGGGGCGGCCACTGATCACACCCAGTTGGCGGTCGCCGATGGACGGAGTGGTACGTGGCCCGATATCGAAAGGTTTCAGACCGGAGCAGCCAGCCAAGGCCAAGCCCAGCGGCAGACCGAACCAAAACTTCAAACGCATCAGTGGAATCATCCGTGACACTCCCCCACTCCTCGCACGCCACTCTCAGGATCAGCCCTGAAAGCCAGCGATTTTGCCGCATGAATTCGCAAGGAAATCAAGCGACGCAAAACGGATTGAAGGCCAGGCCCTCAAAATCCAGAAACATAGGTTCCTATCGAGTATCGGTTGCTCGGGTTTTTAAACTTAAGATTTATCTATCGGTTGTAACGATTTTTCTGAGAGTTTTGAGCATCTGATCTGTGTCTACTACGAGCGTTCGAAAACGGTATTTTGATCCAGGCAGTAAGGCTTTCATGGCGTTTGTTGACGGCCCATGCCGGATATCGGGGTGTCCTTCTCAAGCACGATCGTTTTCGGGCCAAAGGCCCGTGATTCTGCAGCCCAGGCCAACGGCCTGGGACTTTGCGACGCCCCAAATTTGCTTGCGGCCTGAAGGGGCGTGACATTGCGATTAGGATAGATTTGGCCGTAATCTCTTATTTGAGAATAATTTACACACTGTCTTGAACGACATGCACAAAGGCGCAATCGTGGCTCTTCAGGCCACAGGCGATTTTTTTTGGGCCGTACCAGTTCCCAGGCCGCTGGCCTGGGCTATAGAATTACGACCCTTCAGGTCGAAATCCCAAACCTTTTCATGAACTAGTTTTATGTCATGAATCCGGCATCAGATCCAACAATCAAATCATGGACTTACGACCACTCTCAATGCCATTATCCCGAGATGCGGACTGAGCCAAAACAAAAACCCCGGCACTCAAGTGATGAGGGCTGGGGCTTTGATTTATGATCCACCGGAGGGTGGAGTTTGATCAATAAGCGTCGCTGGAGAGAACTTCGCCACCGTCTTTGGTCGCGAGTGCCCACCATGTCTGATCAGCAACTGTGCTCTTGATGAACTTGACGGAACCGTCAGCCATCAGAGCGTTGATCCCACCAGGGTGATTGCTCGAGGAGGAGAAGAGGTGACCGAAGTCGGCACCGCAACCTGAGGAGCAATCCATACGGCAGGCGCTGAATGGAGCTTTGGTCGAATTTGGTGTCAGGATCAGGTTGGTCAGGCTCAAGCCAGGTGAGCCAGTCTGCCAGCGGTAACCACGGTTTGAATTACCACCAGGTGTTCTCTGGATCGCTGCTGTACATTGTTGGATACCTGTTGCCAAGGCAGCAGGTTGTGTACGAACGTCGATCTGCATGAAGTTGCCGGGGGTACCTACGCCTGAAGCCATATTGCGCTTGATGTTATCAAAACGACCGAAATCGCCGGTCAGTGCTTCAACGAAAGCGATCGTGTTTGAAGTACCGTCTGTCACATCATTGATACTGTAGGCTGTGAAGCGTGGGGCAAACATGCCTGTGGTGCGGCTCTGCCATGGGTCGGTGGTCGTACCGAATGAACCATGGTAGCTGTTCAGGTGATCTTTGCCAGCGTTTGCGTCAGATGGGCAAAGGAATGCATTGACCTTGATATTCCAGACGGTAGCGTTAATGACGGCACCGGTGGCGTACCAAATGTTCCAACTGAAGTTGGCAGAGTTATAGAGTGGGGTTTGTTCGATGTAAGGCAGCATCATGGCGTGAGCCGAGAATGTGCCCCAGTCGGTGACCACACCTGGTGATTCAAAAGCACGGGCGTTGCCCATCGGGAATGAACCCACCGATGAGTGATAGTTGTGCAGTCCCAAGCCGATTTGCTTGAGATTATTGATGCACTGAGTACGACGGGCGGCTTCACGAGCCGATTGAACGGCTGGCAAGAGCAGCGAAATAAGGACGGCGATGATTGCGATCACGACCAGCAGTTCGATGAGCGTGAAGCCGCGACGGGAACGATTCTTCATACCAGAGACTCCGAGAAAAAGAGGACTATGAGGCAACCGGAAATACCGACACCGAAGGGAGAACCAACGACTTACTTAGGCGCATCAGCAGCAGGCTTGGCATCGGCCTTAGGCTCAGCCTTGACTTCAGCAGGCTTGGCAGCAGCTTTGGACGCACCCTTGGTTTTGGATTGCATGACATCTTTGCCAGCAGAATTTACATAAGCATCGTTTGCAGCTTTGGCGGCTGAGGACTGTGGAGGAGCGGCGGTCGTTGTATTGTCAGCTTCACCACCACACCCAACAAAACCGCAAACTGCAACCAGCGAGAACGAAAGCATGGAACCTAGGAAGGTTTTAGAAGCCATCTGATTAATATCCTTGAATGATAGATGAGACAATAAACCTGTGGCTTGGATAAGTATCCCAGAGATTCTGGGAAAACTCATTAAGCAACGATCAGATTTCAGAGCAATTGGCACGCAACGTAAGAGAGTTGACGTTGGAGGCGAATGCCTGCTCAAGAAAGTCCGATACACCAGATTTTTGTTTTGGTACTTCTACATTATATCGAAAATCTCAAGATCAAAGCAAACCTTTTTGTGAAATATTTTCAGATTTCTACTTCGAGCAGTCCGCCATGGGATTTGAAGGGGTGATCCGGAGACCAAGCGAGGGAAAACATCAGGTTCGGGCTCTTGATGTCCTTCGGACTTACCTTTTAATAAATGTCTCCTCAAGAGCCCAATCACCCAAAACCGGAGGTGATTTCTCGCCTGTTCCTTCACATTTTCAAACCAAAATCAGGTGCTTTTCTGTGGGTATTCCACTAAACTTAGATCTAATGTGAGGCGTTGTACGCTCTTTTTTGATGCCTGTTCATAACTGACAGAAGATCCATAAAAACCATGAATACGCCCAAAACAACGCCGCTCCATGAATGGCACAAAGCTCATCAGGGACGTCTGGTCGACTTTGCGGGCTGGTCCATGCCCGTGCAGTATCATTCGATCATGGCGGAACATGAAGCCGTCCGTACGAAGGTTGGGCTGTTTGATGTCAGTCACATGGGCCGGCTCGAATTTCAGGGCGAGCAGGCGATGGATCTGCTTCAACGAGCCACCGTGAATGACGTGAACCTGTTAGGCAACAACCAGATCCAGTACAGCCTGATCTGCGACGACCTTGGCGGAACCATCGACGATGTATTGGTTTACCGCATGTATTCCGACCGCTGGGCGATGGTCTGCAATGCCTCGAACCGCGAGGCCGTTCTAGAGTGTCTGCATGAGTTCAATAAATACCTGGCCCGGATTGACGATACCACCGAACAAACGGCCATGATCGCCATTCAGGGCCCTGAGGCCTTAGGCCTGACCCAACGGAAAATCGATCCAAGTGCTGATCAGATCAAATATTACCACTTCAAGGATTTTCTCTATCAAGGCCACCCTTCACGCCTGAGCCGGACCGGATATACCGGCGAGGATGGTTTTGAGTGGATTCTACCCGCCGAATTAGCGGAATCTGCATGGTCAGAACTTGTGGCAGAAGGCGCCGTACCATGCGGGCTTGGAGCACGCGACACGCTTCGCCTGGAAGCAGGTATGCCACTTTATGGGCACGAGCTTTCGAGGTCCATCGACCCTTACTCAGCCGGTTTGGGGAGTTTTGTGAAACTTGGGAAGGGTGATTTCGGAGGCCGAATGGCTCTGGAACGGATCTCGACAGCTCCATCCAGACGAAGAGTTGGGCTGATTTTGGTCGATAAAAGGCCTGCTCGGCAAGGATCGATCGTGATGGTTGACGGAAAGCCTGTGGGCGAAGTCACTAGCGGGACATTTTCGCCGACATTACAGAAG
>CAMBZY010000084.1 GCA_945872325.1 Candidatus Kuenenia stuttgartensis
GACAAAAACTCGCAGTCGATTGTGATTCACCCGTTGCTGGCTCCTAAAGCGGCCAGTCCAAGTGAAGCAAAGGCTGCTGAGCAAGCAAAACCGAAAGAGAAAGTCAAAGTGGTCGAGGCGAATCCAACGTCTGAAAAACCGGCCAAAACCATCACGGACAAGAAGGATTCGGAGTAACTAAAGCGATGAAACTCTCCAAACGAAAATCACTCCCGATCCTTCACTTATCATTGGGCCTTGGCCTCTTCCTGACCGGCTGTGGCCGTACCAAGCCGGAAGCGACTATTGCCAAAGCAGTTGCGCCCAAGGTGGTGGAAAAGCAGGCTGATGCAGCTCTCCCAAAGCTGAAATTTGTGGACGTGACGGAACAATCTGGCATCAAGTTCATTCACCAGAATGGTTTTGAAGGCGAAAAGCTCCTGCCTGAAACGATGGGTTCCGGGGTCTCTGTCCTGGACTTTGACGGCGATGGCCTGATGGATCTCTTTTTCGTCAATGGATGCACCTGGGGCGATATTGGAATCACATCCAAACCACCTGGTGGGAAGCCTGAAACGCTGCCCCAACGCACCGGCCCACCCAACAAAACGCAAGCCCTTTACCGCAATACAGGTGGTGGGAAGTTTGAAGAGGTGACGGCAAAAGCGGGTCTGGCCGACACTTTTTTTGGCCAAGGGGCAACTGTGGGTGACATCGACAACGATGGAGACCCAGATCTGATTGTCACAGGCCTAAATACAGTCAGGCTTTATCAAAACAACTCAGGCAAATTCACGGACATTTCCAAAGCCAATGGAATCGCTCCAGGCAAAGGCTGGTACACCAGCGCGGCGTTTTTCGACCTTGAGAACGATGGTGATCTCGACCTTTTTGTGTGTAGCTATGTGGACTGGTCCGCTGAGTTCGACCGTGCACAAGGCTTTCAGCTCGCTGGTACTGGCAGTGGAAGGGCTTATGGTCCTCCGACTGCTTTTCCAGGTAGCTATTGCCTGCTCTATCGCAATGAAGGAGGAGGTAAATTTGTCGACCATTCCGAAAAGTCTGGGGTTCGCATAAAGACGACCAGTCTTGGGGCACCTTTCGCAAAATCGCTCGGCGTAGCACCTCAGGATTGTAATGGAGACGGATTCATCGATCTGGCGGTGGCCAACGACACCGTTCCAAACTTCCTATTTATCAACAAAGGCGATGGAACGTTTGACGAGGTGGGAGTTTCGAGCGGAGTGGCTCTGGATCAGTCAGGATCAGCCCGGGGAGCGATGGGCATCGACTGGGGCGATTTTTCAAACGACGAAGCTCTGGGGCTGGCCATTGGCAACTTCGCCAACGAAATGACGGCCCTTTACGTGGCAGACGACCAGAAATCCGCCATATTCACAGATAGAGCGGCAGTTTACGGACTTGGAGCTGCCACTCAGCCTCCACTGAAATTCGGTCTTTTCTTCCTCGACTTCGACCTTGATGGCCGCCTCGACCTGCTCTCAACCAACGGTCACCTCGAATCGGACATCACCAAGGTACAAGCCTCCCAATCCTATGCCCAATCGGCCCAGATCTTTTGGAATTCTGGCAAAATGGGCCGAAACCTGTTCCGTTTGATGACCGCTGACGACATTGGCGGAGAAATCATAAAGCCAATTGTAGGTAGAGGTTCTGTGTGCTTTGACATGGATAACGATGGCGATCTGGACGTGGTCATGACCGAAAACGGCGGCCGGGCACACATATATCGAAACGATCTCGGGGAATCCAACAAATCGGTCCGGCTCAAGTTGGTCGGCAAGAAGTCAAACCGCGATGGTCTTGGCCTGAAGCTGAAGGCGACCTCAGGCGATAAGTCGTTGCGTTTACAGCACTTCCTGGCGAGAAGCTATCTTTCGAGCCTTGATCCGATGGTGACTATCGGCGCCGGTTCCACTGTTAAGATCGATAAACTCGAACTCACCTGGCCCAGCGGTACACAGCAAACCCTGACGGACGTGGAGTCAGGTAAAGTGACGATTGTTGAGGAGCCTTGAGCATTCAGGGTTCGCCTTTGAATCACTTCTGGTTTCAGGTGTGGTGAGACGATATCCCAAGGTTGGATTGAGGCATATTTGAGTGATCATTGCACCATCATGCCTCCAACCAGCTTTATCAGAGTGATTCTCCATAAGTTCTCAAATCCAAATCATCCCAGAACCGGATGTTTCTTGATGGCTTGACCCTGATAAATCCCATAAATTCTGCTGGTTTTGAGCTCATCTATTGCCACAAATCCAAGACTTTGGCACGATATGTGCCATCGACCGTACTGCGCTTGACGTCATCACTGAACAGGAATTTCCCAGATCATGACAACCGACGAAGTGGCCAAGGTGGCTTTGCTGGCAAGACTAAGGCTGAATGACCAGGAACGCGAACGATATGCGGAACAGCTCTCGCTGATCCTTGAGTTCATCGCCCAGCTTGGAGAGCTTGACACCGAAGGCGTCGAGCCTCTGGCCCACGGCGTGGACCGCACGAACGTCTTCCGCGAGGATAAAGCCTACCCTGCTCTGGAACGTGAACTGGCCCTGATGAACGCTCCGAAGCGTAGTGCTGAGGGCTTTCTGGTCCCCGCTGTGCTGGACTGATTCACGACCGTTCCCAAGATTCCTTCTATTTCATCCATCACTGCGACTTTTTTGAGTGGCTCCATGCAACTGACAAACCTGACGGCGACGGAAGTGGTAGCGGGTATCTCTGCCCGTAAGTTTAACGCCGAAGAAGTGGCCAAGGCGTTTCTGGACCGAACTGCCAAGCTCAAGAATCTGAACATTTACGTTCACCTTGATGATGAAGTCGTCCTGAACCAGGCCCGCGATGTCGATCGCCGACTGGCTGCTGGTGAAGCTGTCGGCCCATTGGCCGGCCTGCCTGTCGCCATCAAAGACCTTCTCTGCGTGCAAGGCGAGCCCACCACCTGCGGCAGCAAAATGCTGGCCAATTTCAGGCCTCCATACAATGCCACCGTCATCGAGAAGCTCAAAGCCGCTGGGGCCGTGCTTTATGGCAAAGCCAATATGGACGAGTTCGCGATGGGTTCCTCCACCGAGAACAGTTGCTATGGCCCCACCCTGAACCCTTGGGACCCTGCCCGCATTCCAGGCGGTTCATCTGGCGGTTCCGCTGCTGCCGTGGCTGCCATGACCGCCCCTGTGAGTCTGGGGTCTGACACCGGCGGATCAATCCGTCAGCCAGCCGCCCTCTGCGGTGTGGTCGGTCTGAAGCCAACTTATGGCCGGGTCAGCCGTTATGGCCTGATCGCATTTGCCAGCTCGCTCGACCAGATCGGCCCATTCACCTGGAACGTGCCGGATATGGCCCTGATGATGGAAGCCATCTCAGGCGGCGACCCGAAAGACGCCACAAGCCTGCCCGATGCCGTGCCTGCCTATTCGCAAGAAATTGAAAAGCGTCCGGAACGTCTGCGGATCGGCGTGGTCAAGGAATTCTTTGGCGAAGGGCTTGATAACGAAGTGGCTGTGGCGGTTCATAACGCCATTGAGGTCTATCGCAAGCTCGGGGCCGAGATCAAAGAAGTCTCCCTGCCGCACTCAAAGTACGGTATCGCCGCCTATTACATCGTGGCACCTGCTGAGGCTTCATCCAACCTGGCCCGCTATGACGGAACCCTCTTCGGCCACAGGGCCAAAGATTTCTCACCTGCCGATGAAGCTGAAAAGGATCTGCCGGCACTGGTCCGTATGATGATGGCCACGCGGGCGGAAGGTTTTGGTGCGGAAGTCAAAAGGCGGATCATGCTCGGTACTTACGCCCTCTCCGCAGGCTATGCTGATCAGTATTACAACAAGGCCCTCAAAGTGCGCCGGCTGATTCGGAACGACTTCGAAACGGCCTTCAAAGACGTGGACTTCCTGATCGGTCCCACCACGCCCACACCGGCCTTTAAGCTGGGCGAGAAGGCGGCGAACCCTCTGGCAATGTATTTGTCGGACATCTACACCATCACCACAAATCTGGCCGGCATCCCGGGCCTGAGCATGCCATGCGGGCTATCCTCCGAAGGCCTCCCGATCGGCATGCAGCTTGTAGGCCCGGCGATGAGTGAAACCGCACTTCTGCAAGCGGCCCGCCTGTTCGAACGCGAAACCGACTGGCACACCAAACGGCCCAATATTTGAGAAGGCTCCACAGCAAGAGCCTTCCCCTGACGTATATCTCAGAGCGTTTCATACAGATACAACCCAGATTCGGTGAGTGCTTTAATCAAATGTCTACATCAGCCAACCCGCCTTATACCATGATTGTCGGCCTGGAAGTTCACGTACAGCTTCTGACCGAGTCGAAAATGTTTTCATGGACCGGCACCGAGTTCGGTCTTGCGCCGAACACTTTGTGCGATCCCGTCAATCTGGGCATGCCCGGCACCCTGCCGGTGATGAACGGCAAAGCCTTCAATATGGCTTTGAAAACCGCCATCGCCTGCGGTTGCACCATTCCCCGATACACCAAGTGGGATCGCAAGAACTACTTCTACCCCGACCTTCCGAAGAAGTATCAGATCAGCCAGTACGACCTTCCATTCTCTCTGGGTGGTTCTCTGCCGATTCCTGCGGATAAAGAGGGCAACGGCGGCAAGACCATTCGCCTGACCCGGATCCACCTTGAGGAAGACACCGGCAAAATGGTGCACACCTCAGGGCAGGAGTCTGAGGTGGATTTGAACCGCGCGGGCACGCCTCTGATGGAAATCGTGAGCGAGCCGGATATTCGATCGGCCGCCGATGCGCGTCTGTGCCTGGAAGAGCTGCGACTGACCCTGCGATATCTGGGCGTATCGGACTGCGAGATGCAGGAAGGCAGCTTGCGGTGCGACGCCAACGTGAACCTGCACATCGACACACCGGCTGGCCAAGTGGCCACTCCGATTGTCGAGATCAAGAATCTGAACAGCTTTCGTTCCGTAGAGCGTGCCTTGCTTTACGAAGCAGATCGTCAGTACAAGAAGTGGAAAGAGGACGGACTGACCATCAGCGACGCCCCTAAAGAGACTCGCGGCTGGTCTGACCCTGACGGCATCACCAAGCTCCAGCGTGAGAAGGAAACCGCCGCCGATTATCGCTATTTCCCTGAGCCTGACCTCCTCCCCGTTGTGGTCGACGAAGAGTGGGTGGAGCGACTCAGAGCCGAGATTGGCGAACTCCCTCGTGAACGCCGCCATCGATTTGAATCCACCTTTGGCTTGTCCCCTTACGACGCCAATGTGCTCGTCGAACAAGGTAAGGACGTGGCCGATTATTTCGATGCCGTGGTGGCCCTGACTGATCAATACAAGATGGCTTCCAACTGGGTCCAGCAGGAAGTCTTGCGAACGGCCAACGCCGATGGAATCTCAGTCGCGGACTTCCCTGTCAAACCAGCCATGCTGGCCAACCTGATCGCCCGCGTGGGTCGTGGGGAACTAAATAACCAGCAGGGCCGCGAGGTGCTTGGCAAGTTGATTGAAACCGGCGCTGGGGCGGACATCGACCAGATCATCGAAGCCGGTGGCTTTAAGATGGTCTCTGACGAAGGCCCGATCCGCGAAGCGATCCAAGCCGCTTTGGCGTCGAATCCCAAGGCGATGGAAGACCTCAAAACTGGCAAGAAAAAGCCCGACGCTGTGAAGGGCTTTTTGCGAGGTCAGGTGATGAAGGCCACAGGCGGCAAGGCGAATCCTGCTCTGGTGGGACAGTTGATGGATTCGATTCTGGCCGAATTGGAAGGCGGGGCCTGAGCCATTGTGAATCTCGGATAGAGCATGGTGGAGTCTCTTCATTCCACCTGCTTTTGTTGCATCTTTCTGATAGAACTGGCCGCGAAAAAAATAGACAGGTTTTGAGTCATGTCCACTGGATCAAATCGCCCTTCGATCAACGAATTGCCTCGATACAACGCCAAAGAGAGGCGCGTCTTAGGTGTGATGATCGAGAAAGGCAAGACCACGCCTGACTATTATCCGATGACACTGGCTGGCTTGATCACAGGCTGCAACCAGAAGTCAAATCGCGACCCTGTAGTGAGTTATAACGAAGACGATGTCGAGGACACCCTGGTGGACCTGCGTGAGAAGCAGTCGGCCATCAAGGTGGAAGGGTTGGGCCGGGTCCCGAAATTCAAGCACAATATCTATGAGCGATGGGGCGTGAGCAAGGCCGAAATATCGGTTCTGGCAGAACTCTTGCTGCGTGGTCCTCAGACTGAAGGCGAATTGAGGGCACGATCGGAGCGGATGGAAGACAGTCTGGTCGATCAAAACGCCCTCCACGCTGTGCTTGAGCCTCTGAAAGAACGGGGGATGGTGATCACCCTGACCCCTCCAGGCCGCAAGCGAGGAGTGATTGTCAGCCATGCGTTTTATAACGACAGTGAAATTGAAGCCTTGAGGCTGAAACATGCTGGCAATGGCGATGAAGTTGACGACGATTTTGCCAGTTCCGACCGTAGCCAGGCCGCTTCAGGGGCAGCTCGTACCGAGCTGAAATTCGAAGTGAATCAGCTTCGCCAGACGGTGGATTCGCTGGTCACACGCGTTTCGGCACTCGAAGAGATTCTCGAAAAACTGCGTCAGGAACTGGGCGGCTGAGAGGCTTTACGTGAAGCCGACAGGTCAAGAAATATCGCCGGTTGTTTAACACCTTGAATCGAATTGCTCCAGATGAACACCGACGACACGAATCCAGAGAACCTGGTCACCGACTCTGAAGAATCCCCCGCCCAGCCATCAGGCCCGAGGATTGTGGTTCTGGCGGACTCGATGGAGACCGACCCGAACGGGATTCTGGACGGCCCCACCGTGTCGTCCATCTACCACGCCTGGCGATTGGCATGGCACCCGGCCGTTTTGTGCCAAATGACGAGCCTGCCGATCACTCTGGGCCCGATATTCGACCCTCCAGGCCCTGACACTCGAACCACTTACATCGTTCCAGGTCGATTGCTGGATCAGGTTCCCTCGTCGTTTTTAGGGCAAGTGGAAGACATTGGTACAGCCCTGATTGTGGCCAGCGACGATTACGAATCCTCTCGAACCGAGCTGTTCCGACGTTTGAGAGGCCACGAAATAGCTGACGATTTCGAGGCCCAGACCGATCTTGTCGATGACTTTCAAGCCCTTGGTGTGGCCCGACTCTGGCTCGCCTCAGCCACGATCGCACTCGGCCATGTGGATGTGATCAACCACGACGAATTGACTCAGGAAACGCTGGCTGCCGCTGATCGCTGGAAAGCCGGCGATTTTGGGACAGCTAAAAATCACCTGAGAGCCGCTTTTGAAGTGCTCCAGGTGGCTCGCGAGCGGTTTTATCCTGTCGATTGCTTTCTGGTCGATCTGGTCATGGCCCATCCGACCGTCGATGCCGACCAGTTCCGCAAGTGCCTGGCGGATGAGTCGCCCAAGACCATTGTTGGCCCTGCCATTGTTCTGGAAACACTAGCCGAAAAAGCCTTTGATGTCATTGAATCGATCAAGGCAGGTGTGGACAAAGGCTGGCTCGACCTGGCAGGTGGACCTTTGGAAGAACGCCCAGAGCACCTCCTGCCCCTGGAAACAGTTCGTACAATCTATCGCAAGGGGGATGTCGTCTATCGCCGGCATCTCGACGATCGCAGTGTCGAGACCCTTTTTCACCGAAATTTCGCGCTCTACCCAGCCCTTCCGCACATGGCACGTCGCCTAGGCTTTCGGTTCGGCTTTCCATCGGCGTTTGACGGAGGCAAATTTCCGCTCCGTCGTGAGTCAAAAATGCTCTGGGCGAGCCCTGATGGAACCACCATCGAGGCCATGACACGCATCCCTGCCGATGCCGACGACTCACTGATGCCCCTGCGTTTCCCCTGGCTCCTGGGCCAGTCCATGAAGGACGACCATGTCGCCCTTGCCACCTGGCTGAGATGGCCTGGCCAAGGTGCCGAATGGCTTCAAACGCTGCACAAAATTCAAATCTACGCGCCGGTCTTCGGACGATTCCTGACGGCAGGAGATTTCTTCGCCCAGACCGACCGCCCGTTCGACACCATGACACCCGACATCGACACCTTCAGCGATCCAACCCTGGAAAATGCCCTGACTCGCGATGAAATCAATCCCGTGAGTCGCCTGAAGCCTGAATTCACGGCACGTGGGACATACGACGCACTCTCATGGATCTACTCCATGGGCAAGTCGCTCGGCCTGAATCCTTCAGAAGAGGAAGCGCAAAAACTTCTTTCGGATGAGTTTGCGGAACAGAAATCGCTCGATGAGGCACAAGCCGTATCGAAACGGATCGCTGAGAAAGTCGGCGAGCTGATTATGACAGACGCCCCGACAGGCGCTCCAGGAACGCTCGTTTTCAACCCCTGTGGGGTGGCCCGCAGAGTCCCGGTCGTGCTTGATTCAGCCGCGCCCGATCTGCGGCTTTGCCCGTCCGTTCAGTCCGCCCAGTTTCTGGCTGAAGGCACCTTGGCAGTGGTCGACCTGCCGGCTAATGGATTTGCGTGGGTGCCACACTTTGCGAACGTGGACGACCCCCTCACGCCCATGGGTCAGCTCAAATACGACTTCGAAGCGAACCAGATCATCCATCCGCATTTTGTCGTTTCCATCGACATGAAAACCGGTGGATTCAAGGGTCTTAAACGTCCCGGCGAGCCTCAGGCCAGGATGGGTCAGCAACTGGCTCTTGTCGGTGTGTCAGGATCTGAAGAAGCCGCCTGCATGATTCAGGAAGGCACGCCTGATGTGGTCTACGGAGGCCCATCGAAGCTGGAAGTGCGCACCCGTGGGAGAGTGGTTGATCCTTCCGACGAATCTCGCACAGTGGCCCGATTCGAGCAGGTTTATGAAGCCTGGCTGGGCCGGCCGACATTGAGCCTGCGGATTGAGCTTTCTGAAATCGACGAAAGTTTCTTCTCAGCCACACATGCCGCATATTCGTCGTGGGGCCGAGGGCTGGTCTGCCGATGGGCCTGGCGCGACACCGGGGCCCGCATGAGGCGACTCTCCCACCTTCAGGCTCACCCGACAACATCCGACAGACCCACCACGCCCGAGGCTCTTGAGATCGGCCAAGGTGCGAACCGGGTGACAATTGTCACGCATGGCCTGCCATACCATCGCCGCAATGGCCAGAGAATGCTGGATACTTTGCTTGTTAGTGGCCAGGAAAACGAGCGTTTGTTCCCGTTCAGCCTCGTCATGGATCTGGAATTCCCGCATCAGGCCGTGATCGACGGCATGACGCCTGTCGTGTGCGTACCGGTTCGAACTGGCCCTCCAACAATGGGCCATCAGGGCTGGTTCTATCACCTGGACCACCGCAACGTGGCCAT
>CAMBZY010000085.1 GCA_945872325.1 Candidatus Kuenenia stuttgartensis
CCATCTGGCTCTTGTTCTTGGAGAGAACATAGCCTGTCAGGGTGCCTGAACCGGCATCGCCGCTGAGAACAATGCTGTTGGAGTCGTTCGAAACGACGGTCAATTCAGCTGTCTGGGTGATCCCGTCCAGAAACACGTTCCAGCCAGCGAATTCATTCTTCCGCCAGCGGGCCTGAGGGTCTTTCAGAGAACGGCCACTGGCCTGAACGTCTTTTCGATCCTTAAAGGTCAAGGTATCTGCATATTTGACCCATGTCGTTTTTTTGTTGGGCCATTCGAGAAAGTTCGGCTTCATGGCCTCTCGAAGCAGGTCTTTTTCGTGCTTGAGGGTGGCGAGAATGCGGAACTGGAGGAGCCCCTGATCGGTGATCGATCGTTTTGTGTTTTCGACATCTTCTGAAGTGGCTTCAGGATAGATGACTTCCACGCGATTCGAGCCGATGGCACGAATCATGATGTCCTTCATGCCGTCAGGGTTGATCCGGCGCTTGATGGCCGAGATCA
The DNA here is from genome assembly GCA_945872325.1 of Candidatus Kuenenia stuttgartensis. Classification (GTDB taxonomy): domain Bacteria; phylum Planctomycetota; class Planctomycetia; order Isosphaerales; family Isosphaeraceae; genus QWQI01. The sequence goes on from CAMBZY010000085.1 coordinate 505, forward strand.
GTTCGTTGACATCGATATTTGTTTTTTGCTTGGCTGAATCGATTTCATAAACAAGAATCGTCCCGCCCGACAGGTCGATCCCCTTTTTTAAACCCTTAGAACCAATGATGGCAAGGGGAATCAACACCGAGGCCGCAATAAGCCCCAGAACGTACCCGACGGATCTCTGTTTGGACGACATGGGGGGACTCTATCTCCTGAACATTGATTGGCGATTGGTTTTCCTGAACGTCTCGCCTGATTCCATCAAGATGGTTCGTCGTCACGCAGGACACGGGCGACGCTTCGCACATTAAACTGCACTCGAACGGCAGGATCGTCACTGATCCTGACAGTCACACGCTCTTGCTTCTCATCCACGGCCACTACAGTACCGTAAATTCCACCTGTGGTCAGCACCCGATCGTTTTTCTTGAGACTGACGAGCATATTTCGACGCTCACGCTCAAGCCGCTTCTGAGGTAAGCCAACGATCAGGAAGTAGTAAACCAAGACTAGGCCAACCATCATCACAAGCGGCAGAATCCGGCTCAATCCACCTTCCGCAGGCGGGGCTTGAGCGATCAGGAGCAGGATGGATTCGATAGGTGACAAGTAGGTTAGTTCCTTGAAGATGCGTGTGAGAATGGCGTAATGTAGCAGTCAGGGGGCCCATTTGGCAAGTAATTCCCGAGAAAATGCCAAGTATCGCCCTTCCATGATTGCAGAACGGACCTGTTCCATCAATCTTTGAAGGAAAGTCAGGTTGTGGATTGTCGCCAGAATCGGGCCTGTCATCTCGCCTGACATGAACATGTGCCGGAGAAAAGCTCGGCTGTATTGGCGGCATGCGATGCACGGGCATCCCTCTTCCAAAGGACGAGGATCAAGCTTGTGAGCGGCATTGCGAAGCCGAACGGTGCCCTCGAAAGTCATGCACGAGGCGTTTCGGCCGTTGCGAGTCGGCCAGACGCAGTCAAACATGTCAATTCCATGTTCGATAGCGATCAGCAAATCTTCCGGACGGCCCACGCCCATCAGATATCGAGGCTTGTTCAAAGGCAGTTTGGGTGTGGAAACTTTCAGTGCCTCATGGACATGCTCGCGGTCTTCACCCACGCTCACTCCGCCCACGGCATAGCCTGGAAAGTCCATCGCCACAAGCTCTTCGGCACATTGCTCGCGAAGATCTTTGTGGGAGGCGCCCTGAGTGATCGCAAACAGGGCCTGGTCTGGCCTCTGATGAGCATCCCGGCACCGGCGTGCCCAGCGGATGGTGCGTTCAACGGCCTCTGCAATTGTTTTTTTATCGGCAGGAAGTTTCGGGCAATGGTCGAGACACATGGCCACGTCTGCACCCAGATTCTGCTGGATCGACATGGCTGTTTCGGGAGTCAGGTCAAACCGCCGTCCGTCGATGTGCGACGAAAAGACTACGCCTTTTTCGCTCATCTTGCAGCGGTCGGCGAGGCTGAAGACCTGGAAACCGCCTGAATCGGTCAGGATTGGTCGATCCCATGACATAAACGAATGAAGGCCGCCGAGTTTGGCGACCGTCTCATCGCCTGGCCTCAAGGCAAGGTGATATGTGTTGGCGAGCATCATCTCCGCGCCTGTGGCCCTGACCTGGTCTGATAGAAGGCCTTTGATTGTGCCCTGAGTACCGACCGGCATAAAGGCTGGTGTGTTGACCGTTCCGTGAGTGAGTGTCAACAAACCGACCCGGGCGGAACAGCCCGGGTCGGTTGCACTTATCGACATTTCTAATGCGTTTGCCACTGGATGGATATCAGTCGTTACGTAGTTTGATATTCAGTGTGGTCAGTTTCTCGCGAACCTCGTTCAGGGAAGTCACGCCGAAGTTCTTGCATTCCATGAGTTTGTCGCCGGTTAGAGCAACAAGCTCGCCCAATGTATTAATATTGAGCTTGGTCATGCACTTTCGGGCTCGCACAGAGAGATTGAGCACGCTCAGAGGTTGGCTGAGCAGGGCTTTTTCTTCTGGCGAAACTTCTTCCTGAGCTTCCACCTGACGTTCGATGGCCGTCTTCGGAGCTTCCAGGGCCATCCCCAGACGAAGCTTCTTGGACTGCATCATTTCCTTGATTTCATTCAGCGATGTTTCGCCGAAGTTTTTCGAGGAAAGCAGAGCGATTTCGGTGATCCGTGTGAGGTCGCCGAGCGTTCTGATGTTCATCTTACGCAGGCAGTTACGGCTTCTTACAGAAAGTTCGAAGTCGGTGACCGGCGTTCCGAAGACACTGATGGTGGCTTGGAGATCGCGTTCGGCACCGTCGTCAATCACTTCGCTCAGGCTGGCCAGACAGTCACGTAGAAAGAGTTTGGCTCGCTGGTGGCTTGGAAGGATGGAAAGAACCTGACGATAGCATTTTTCAGCTTCGCGGAATTTCTTTTCATCTTCGTACATCACGCCAAGATTGATCAGTGCCGACACCGGTACAGGTGGACGCTGAATGCACTGGCGATAGTATTCCATGGCCCGGTCGTCGTTGCCGAACAAATCATTGATGTAAGCTAATTCAAACAAGGCGCCGGTGTGATACCGGTCCATCTGAATCGACTTTTCAAGATCCTCAGCGGCGGCTTTGAGATCTCCGCCCAAGGCGAGCAGGCTGCCCTTCTGGAAGAAATATTCGGCTGTTTCCAAGCCGGCCATACTCTCCAGAATCTCCTTCGCCTTATCCACAGAACCCATTCTACGGTAACAACCAGCCTCGTGGAGACGGGAGTTGCGTACGTCGAATTCGGCACTTGCGGAAGCGATAAATGCCTCGGCGGCTTCTCTCCAACGCTGCTGATTTTCCAGAGCGATGCCCCGGAAATAACAGACGAGCCCAGATTTTTTGTCTGTCACCTGATTCAGGCTTTCCAAGGCGTGGCTGTGCTGACCCATAAGCACGTGTGCCACACCAAGACGCTGTAGTGCGTCGTCGGTGACTTTGCCCTGAATGCGATCGCGAATCGTTGAGATTGCGTCGCGAAGTGTCGCGTACCTTGAAGGGTCACGCGATAGGGCTTCTTTTAAGTCCGCGACCGTATTCTGGTCAAACGGACTACGATCCAAAAGGGTGCGAACGTCGCTTGTGAATTGTTCAACCATGTCCCTGGCCTTGCCCAGCCGGATTGATACATCAAGACCACACAACGTGCGGACCTTCCGAACGTGGGAGTATACCATCGGATTCCCCAAAAGCCCAGAACTATTTTTGGACTGGCCGCCTCGCACATCTCTCAAGCCCGTTTTAACCCTTGTCACCCTCATGGCCAATCGCTTCCAACACTCCTTCCGCAGTTCATTCAGAATCTAAGTTTCAAACGCCTTGTATTTCTCGCAAACTTCCTTTTTCTATTGACCTTGGAACATTGGAGTGGGAAAATTTGATCCATCACGGTTTGCTCTGAAACGCTCAGGCTGGACATCGCTATCTCTATGATCTGCCTTAAAAATCATTCGAATAAAAAAATTGTGACTGCCATCCTGATTGCAGGGCTTGGTTTTAGTCTTCTCACTGGAATGATCCAGAAATCGGCTTTCGCTCAGTCGATTTCTGGTCCAGCACTACCCGATCTGGGCACTCAACGTGTCTATCTGATCGGGAATCCACCCGGTCTCGACGCCAAAAAAATCAGCGACGAAATTGGCAGGGTCGAACGCTCCAGTCGTCAGAAATATTATGTGGTCGTGGTTCGGAATGCTGGAAAGGGGTCCAGTTCTGCACGCGAATTTATGGACTCGATGGGACCTCAGTGGGTCAGACAGTCCGCTTCCAAAGGCATCCCGTTTGACACGAAGCGTGGTGTGGTGATTCTCGTGGATCTGGAAAACCGTAAGATTGTCATGCACGGTGGAACAGAACTCAGGCAGGATTATGACTTTCGCGACCCTTATCTTGATCGCGAGTTGATCGTGCCTCACTTCAGGCCTCTCGCTCAGAAAGGCGACATGACCAGGGCCATCACTGAGTTGATCGTCCAGACTGACCGCTGGGTCGCCTCCAAAGTGAAAACAAGTCCTGCTGAAGAATCACCAGTCGATCAGAAAGTGATACCCAACTCCCAAACTCAGCCTCAGCCTCAGTTCCCAAGATCCTATTGGACCAAAACCAAGTTGACAGGCTTTGCAGTCCTGACACTGGTGGTGGTTGGAGCGGTTGTCGGTATAAAGCTGAAGCGACGGAAGCGGTATCGCGATTCTGTGATGGTTCAATTTCAGGAATATCGTTCCAAGACCGTGAGCTTGATGGAACGGCTCGACGAACTTCGCAAGAATCATTCCAATCTGTTAACGCTTGATCCGAGTTTCAAACAGCCGTTGGCCGGCAAAACCCTTGCTGTTTATGAAGGGCTTGGAACAGAGCTCAACTCACTGTGGGACAAATGGTTGTCTCTTATGGATGTGTGGGAGCGAGCCAACAAGCTTGTGAAATCATCGCGTTCCTACGACTTAAAACAGATCAATGAAGCCAAGAGTTTGCTCGACCAGGAAGGAAAGTATGACGGGATCGAGGAACGTGTTGAGCTTTGTGCAACGCAGCTTGAGGACCTATCTCAGGCTCATGCAACAGCCGCTCAAAAGCGGTTGGATGTGATTGCCCAAATCGCAGGACTTCAAAAGCAATTGGAGCAGGTTACGCAGTCAGAGCTTTCTATAAAGCCTTATGAAGGAACGCTTAGTCTGGTTGATGGGCTGGTGCGGCAGGCTGAGCCGACGGCTGTAAACGACCCACTTCAATCGGTGGAGACTTTGGACGAAGCCCTTGCTAAGATCGACAAAGTGTCAACAACCGTAAACGATGTTTTGAGTCTGCTGGAGCGTTCGGAGCAGTTGGAAACCCGGTTACAGGCTTCCTCAAAAGAAGTCTCGGAGTTGCGCAGGTCCGGTTATAAGTTGACAGAACGCGAGGCAGATCCCGACCTGAAGGTCGAGAAGATTCGTCACTTGCTCGAGATGATGCAAGTCAGTCTTCAACGCGCCGAAACAAGTTCCGCTTTAAAGGCTTTGGAAGAAGCAGAGGCGACGGCTCAGTCGGCTGATTCCGACGTCAAACGGTTTGTGGATGCCAAGGCTGAGTGCCCGAAACGGATTCTGGAAGGGAACGAAGAACTGGCGAAACTTGAGGTGCGAATCCATGAAACAGCTCCTTTGATCAGCGAGCTGAATCAGGGCTTTGCGCACGGTTCTTTTGAATCTGTGGCGGAAAATATTGAGCGGGCTGAAGAACTTGAAAAATCGGCCAGGAGTCTGTTGGAAAAGTCTTTGGTGGATTCAGCTGAAGCCACTCAGAATTATCTTTCTGCTCTTGAAAGTGCGAACAAGGCGAGCGAAATGGTCGGTCGGGCGAACGAAGCTTTGACAGCTTTGGTGAACCGGCACAGCGAATTATTGGAACTGTCCATTTCGACCAAGTCGGGGCTACGTGAACTGGATTTGAAGACTCGCGAACTTCAGGAACGATTTCAGGCGAATTCGCAAGTGATTGGAGCTGAGGCCCGTAACTCGTTTGACCATCTGATTCAACTGATTGTTCAAATCTCAAATGGGATGCGTGCAGGAAAGCCTGACTGGGTTCAGTTGGATCGTCAGTTTCAAGCGGCTGTGAAGGGGCTTGAGCTAACGAAAAGTCAGGCGGAGGAAGATATTGAAGGTGGAAGGAAGCTGGCTGAGCGATATCAGGAGGTGCGTCAGCGAGAGCGTTTTGTCGGCCAGCTTTTACAGATGGAGAACAAGGATCGCCCGCCGGCCAATCAGAGATACCAAAAGGCGAACGAATTGCTCCGCAGGTTTGAGAACAGCAATGAGCTTGACCCCACGGATTGGGACAGCCGACTGAGGTGGGTGGAGGAAGTGGCTGAGAATCTGGATCGGGCTGAAGAGCTGGCGAATCAGGATATCAATCTTGCCAACGGATCAGTGGCTGAGATTGCGGCAGCTGGGCAGTCGATCCGCAAAGTTCAGGCCTATCACAGCTCGGGCATCTCGGTAAATTTAAGTGCCTCGGAAAATCTTCTGGCTCAGGCTCAGAGCATGCTTTCCGCGCAGAATTATGAAGCGGCCATTGAAGCAGCCCAGCAGGCAGAGCATTCAGCGTCAGTGGCTTGGAATCAGGCCCAGCATGAAGCCAGGCGACGCCAGATGCAGACGGATCGGTCGGTTGTCATGGGAGACCCTTCCATCTTGATCGGTACAATCGAAGCTGCAAGGCGAGCCGCTGAGCAGTGGAGCAGGTCGGCAGGGAATGTGGCTGGGAGGAACGACCAAGGCTGGACCTCAGACAACAGTTCAAGCTCGTGGGGTGAATGGGATTCCAGTGGTGGCGGGTCAACGTCGTCGGAATCGAGCTGGTAAGTTTTGCACTCTTTTTGGAAATAGAAATGCCCTGCAAATCCATAAAAGATTTGCAGGGCATTGATTTGGGTTAGTCAGACGTCGGCAGAATCACCATTGAATCTTACCGATGACCACATTATTGATCATGATTGTGCCGTCAGGGATCACAGTACCTGGCGCGATGTTGCAAGAGTCGAGCAAAACTTTATTGCCGATTTTGACATTGTCGCCAACAGTTGAGCGGAAGACCACAGAGAGGGTTCCTACGCTGACGTTATTACCAATTACGGTGACATCGTTTGGATCAGCATTTGGGATATCCGGGCCACCGTGAATCAAGGTATGAAAGCCTAGTTTCAGGCCATTTCCGACCGTGATTCCCGTGTGCTCAAGAGCATGGAAAGTGATTCGGTTATGGAACTTCCGGATCTTACCGATGAAGAAGGAATAGCCTTCATCAGCGCGGATCGAATTACCATAGCCGAGGACTTTTTCAAGTGCCACAATGCTGTTGGCCAGAGTGGTCTTGCCAATAATGCGGTTGCGGAAACCTGCGTAAGGCTTTGACGTGCCGTGCGTTGTTGGAATGGTTTGGCCTTCGTTGAATTCAACGCTGGGATTCGCACCAATTCCATGGACAAGTTTTGGGGAAGTGTAGTAAATACCGGAGTAACCACTAGCCAAAGCATGGTTGACGTGTAGAACTCCGTTGACAAAATCAACATCGCCCTGACTCATTTGTACGACTTTACCGAGCGAAATGTCGTCGGCTTCTGCCTGAGTTTGGACAAAGACCCCCGGGAGGACTTTCATGCCTGTGCGCAGAACCACGCCTGGTCCGACTTTGGCCATAGCCGAAACAAAAGAGCCTTGCTCAATCGTCGCTCTGTCAATGACGGAGTTGAAACTCACGAAAGTTGGGTGAGCGGCATCTCCACCGATTGTGGCAGGGCCGATCACTGTCACACCGTGTGCCAGGGGGACATTGTCGCCGATCACCACATTGCCTTTGCGGGCATCGACGGTAACGTTGTCCTGAAGGTTTGTACCTTCGCCGATCAGAATTCTGTTCTTGCCTGTAATCAAGTTCGCGAACGGAGCGATATAGCTTTCGCCCTTGATACCCACTCTCCGAACATGATCAATGCTCGTAGTAGGATCAATAAATGTCGCTGTTTCTACTGGTGCACCTTTAGGCACAACCGGGCTCTGGCGATTACCAAGTGAGAAATAGCCAGAGGGCAGAGCGGCAGGTCTGACTGGCATGGTGGCCGTCATGACTACCTTGTCCTCAAGGCTTTCCATGACGAGATTTACGTATTTACGACGATTCAAACTTGAACGATTTGGCATTTGCTAGAATTCTTCTTTAGTGAGTATGATTTCTGGACGGTTATTTCAATCTAGCCCTTATCTTGCCTAAAGTCAATAAAGCGCCTTGCTTTCCTATTTTTTCAAAGCGTGGGTCTAGCTTAGCCTGATTTTGTTTGTGATTGAAGGTGTTTCAAACCAAATTATGCGGATCATCATTCGATGAAAATGACAAATTGGCCGCTTAAAACGACAGTAAAAACGATGTCTGGAGGGCTTTTAACGATTATCTGGTCTCATGACGAAACCAGCCTTCCAATTTCGGCCACTCGTTTTTGCAGTCCTGCCCGACCATCCGGTTGACTGACAATCTCTCGCCATTTTGCTGGGAGGAAGCTGGTGGAGGTGCATTCGAGAACCGCTGAAATCTCCTGCTTCTCCTTCTGCAGGCCCTCCGCAGCAGGGATGAAATCGGCCAGTGCCTGTTTCAATTCCTCAGGCATGATCTGGTTATGGCCAGCCACGATCGATAATCGTCGGGCGGCAAGCAGGACGCTTTCAATATCTGCCCCACTCAAGCCTCTGCCGGAGAGGTGTTCGGGTAAAGCGTCCGCCGCGATCGGCACCTTGTTTTTCTTCGACATCGAAAGAAACATGGTACGTGTTTCCTCCTCAGTCTGAGGGGCAAACAAGGGCAGGTGGACTTCCGCCCGGCCCTGACGCTTGAGGTCGATCGGGAGCAGTTCAGGGCGGCTCGTCATGAGCATCCAGATCAATTTTCCGCGATAACGCGTATCACCCATCTGAGCAGCCAACATTGAGAAAACACGCGAGGATGTCCCTGAATCACCATCAGCCTGCCTGTTCCCCAACGCGGCATCAGCCTCGTCAATGACCACCACGACGGGGCCCATCGCTCGCAAAACAGTCAGAATCCGCTCAAGATTCCCCTCGGTCTCGCCCACATATTTCGATCGGAAATTGAGGAGCTTCACGCACGGAATGCCTACGGAACCGGCAAAGCACTCGGCCAGAAATGTTTTGCCTGTGCCCACCGGACCGCAGATCAAATAGCCCATGGGGGCGGCTTCCAGATGGCCTTCAAGCACAATTTTGGAATCGGCTTCGAGACGCTTACGAACGGCATCGTTACCCACGAACC
>CAMBZY010000086.1 GCA_945872325.1 Candidatus Kuenenia stuttgartensis
AAAGAAGAGCAGTGGCTGCTACAACGAAAAGACGACGTGTCATGATAGATCCTCCATGATCGGAACAGGAGCCAGCAATTTGGCCGTCACGATTCGTTCGATATTCCCTCGAACGATTCATCGGCATTGACGGCGAATTCCACGCCGAGCGTGCTGCTCGTTTACTCGTTCTTCATCGTCAAACGATTACAAGCAGCTTGAATTCATTTTCAGGGGAGGCAAAACAGAGGCTGCTTTGATTAGAATGAGTAACAGAACTGAACATGTCCACTGAGCGGATGGAGACTAATGACTTGGCTAATTCTGCAACCGTTCCCATGCTAATGGTTTATGAGCTTGACGACGAATCCGGACGCCAGCATGTGGTCTGTTTTCAAGATCCGATCCTGGCCGGCTCTGTGGGTGTGGATGTAAGAACCATCATCGGGCGGTTTCAACCGCGAGAAGATGGAGGCTTTAATCCTTCCACATTCCAGTTCAACACAGCGTTTGTGAATCTTGTCGCAGAGTTCATGAATGCGAAGGTTGCCGATGATCCAAATCTGGCGGAAGATGCCAGGCATGTGACAGAGGGTCGCCTGGAAGTCATCGACCCGCGCTGCAGTGGTCTGGAATTAACGGAAGTTCCGATGTCAGAGATCCTTGGCTGGTTTGCAGTCGATGAATCCGGCTCGATCCTCGCAGATTCATTCCTTTACAATCATAACCACGTCTGGTTTGACGAAAGATTTGGTGTATCCGGCCTGCTCCATCTGCGAACGTTTTACGATTATGTCCACCTTGGCAAACCGTAAGATTTGACGCATTCGATGATTAAAGCAACTAAACCCTAATCATGCTCAGAAGCGTATTTTCTGTAGACGCAGTCCCCTGACGTGCCATAACCGGACGTTTTTTTTTGCCATTTCAGGGGACATGGCGAACATAACATGTTCTTTATTTCAGGATTATGATCGCCGTTGGGCTTCGCTCCAGTTTTCAGACGTGAGTGGGGGTACATTCCTGGTCGTTCAATGAGACAAATTTCTGACCAGTCTCACCGAACCTTGGATTTACACCTATAAATTTGTGGGGTAAACAGATTCGCGTTTCACGTAATTCAATAGGCTACACCAAATTCCTGAGGTGTGTGATTCCAGAAGTAACAATCATGCAGATTATACAGAGTTCACGAAATCTTAACATAAGTATTTCTAATATAGCAAGAAATCTTCATCGAAAAACCTGTATTTTTCGGAGCAATTTCTCTTGACAAAGGGGCATGGCGTGCGATTAACTATAACATAGTTTGATACTGTCAATCTGACAGTATTACAAAACTCTGAGGAAAGACGTTTTCCCGATGCAGTTGGAATCACTCAAGATTTTCTGTGATGTTGTTCGCCTGGCGAGCTTTTCACGAGCGGCCAAGGAGAATGAAGTTTCGCAATCATCTGCGAGTCAGGTGGTTTTGCAGCTTGAGCAGAGGCTTGGAGCACGGCTTCTGGATCGATCAAAGCGTCCGTTGGTGATGACAGAGCCAGGCCGGATTTATTACGAAGGTTGCCGCGAGATTCTGGCTGAATTCCAAGAGCTTGAGAACCGTGTTCGCCAGCAGGCTGAAGAGACTCCGGTGGATGGTTCTGTGAAAGTTTCGTCGATTTATTCTGTGGGGCTGGCCCACATGGTACGCATTCTGGCGGACTTTCAGGAAAGACATAAGAATGCTCATGTAAAGATTGAGTATCAGCATCCTTCTGCGGTTTTGGAAAGCGTGCTGGAGGAGAATGCGGAGCTGGGTTTGATCAGTTTTCCAAAAAAATGGCCCGAACTGGCAGTCATCCCGTGGCGTGAAGAACGCATGGTTCTTGCCGTTTCGCCAGGGCATCGGTTTGCGGATCGTAAAGAAATTGATCCAAACGAGCTTGCTGGGGAACGGTTTGTGGCATTTGATGAAGGCTTGCCAATCCGTCGGGCGATTGATCGGTTCCTACGTAACCATAGTATTGCGATTGAGATTTCACTGACCTTTGACAACGTGGAAACGATCAAGAGGGCTGTCGAGATCGGCTCAGGGGTCGCAATTCTGCCAGAACCCACACTCACTGCTGAGCTTAGGAATGGATCTCTGGTTGCGGTTTCGATCAAAAATGATGGTGAACCACTTGTCCGGCCTCTGGCAATTATTCACCGCAAGAATCGAGCCTTAAGTCCTGTTGGCAGAAGATTTTTAAAACGCCTGCTGGAAGATTCGGGGGCGAATCTGACGCCTTCCAAAATTCCGGAGTTGGCGATGTCTACGAAAGCGGTCTCTCCCGAAAAACCGCTGATCGGAACAGAAGCTAACGGGCGACTGATGTAACAGAACCATCGACCCCGAATTTGCTCTGAAACCGATGCCCGCAAAGGATTAAGCGGGTTTTGTTCGTGTAAACAACGAAACATGAAACGCTGGCAAGGGATGCCGTGTCGAAGCTCTTGCGAGTGAAGGCATCGACAACCAATCCAACTCACAGTTGACTCAGAGATTCCTGTAAAAGACGTTCCCCAAGAACTTTCAGAAATCCAGACCAGTTCAGAACCAACGACCAATTCAATCAAAAATCTGCCCGGATGAGTGAGAGTCCTAAAATGTCCCAGTCCCCTTCCCGTCAGGAACCAGTGATGAACGGCCAACGTCCCCAAGCGCAAGGGTTATATGACCCAGCTTTCGAACATGATGCCTGTGGTGTCGGTTTTATTGTGGATCTCAAGGGACGCAAAAATCACAAGATTGTTCGCGATGCTGTTCAAGCACTGATCAATCTCGATCACCGGGGCGCTGTGGGTTCCGATGCAGCCACAGGCGACGGTGCGGGCATCTTGATCCAGATTCCTCATGCCTTCATGCGGACCCGCTGCCAGGCAGAAGGGATTGAACTGCCCGGCTCCGGACAATACGGCGTAGGCGCCTTTTTCTGCTCGCCAGAGGAAGATTCCTGCATGTCCGGTCAAGCCATGTTCGAGAAGTTTGTCCGTCAGGAAGGGCTGAACTTCCTGGGCTGGCGCAAGCTCAAAACCGACAACTCTGCTCTCGGTGTAACAGCCAGAGCCGTCGAGCCCGTGGTTTATCATGCCTACATTGAATCGCCGTTTGGAGACGACACCGACCGGTTTGAGCGCAAGCTTTTCGTGCTTCGTAAAGTCTTTGAAAAGGCCATGCGCGATAGCGGCCGCGACGACAAGCACTTCTTCTATTTCCCGAGCCTTTCCTGTCGCACCTTGGTCTACAAGGGCATGCTCACTCCCGACCAGGTGGCCAGCTATTATGCGGACGATCTGGAAGACCCGTTGATGGAGTCGGCCTTTGCCATCTATCACTCGCGGTTCTCCACCAACACTTTCCCTTCATGGGAACTGGCTCACCCTTATCGGATGATCGCCCACAACGGTGAAATCAACACCCTTCGTGGGAATATCAACTGGATGAGAGCCCGCGAGGCCCTGTTCTCGTCCAACCTCTACGAACTAGGCGATATCGAAAAGCTCCTGCCGATCATCACCGAAGGTCTTTCAGACACAGCCTGTCTGGACAACGCCGTAGAACTCCTCATCAAGTCCGGCTACAGCCCAGCCCATGCCCTGATGATGCTGATCCCCGAAGCCTGGGAAAATCATGACACCATGACCCAGTCCAAGAAGGACTTCTATCACTACCACGGTTGCCTGATTGAGCCTTGGGACGGCCCTGCTTCGGTTGTGTTCACCGATGGCCGCAATATTGCAGCTGTTCTGGACCGCAACGGACTTCGCCCAAGCCGCTACTATGTGACCAAAGATGACTTGGTCGTGATGGCCTCAGAGGTCGGTGTTCTGCCTGAGATCAAGCACGAAGATGTGGTTCTCAAGGGTCGCCTTGAGCCTGGCAAGATGTTCCTGATCGACATGGAACAGGGCCGGATTGTGGGCGATGACGAGCTCAAGACAGCCATTGCTGCCCAAAAGCCTTATGGCGAATGGCTTAAGAAGAACCTGGTCAAGATCACCGATCTGCCCTCCGTTCCACACGTCCCGACACCCGACCATGAAACCCTTCTGCACAGGCAACTTGCGTTCGGTTATACGCTTGAAGACCTGAAGTACATTCTGGCCCCGATGGGCAACGATGGTGCGGAAGCCATCGGCTCGATGGGTACCGACACGCCTTTGGCTGTGCTTTCAGATCGCCCCCAAAGCCTTTTCAGCTACTTCAAGCAACTCTTTGCTCAGGTGACCAACCCACCACTGGACGCCATCCGCGAAGAGTGTGTGACTTCCGTTCTGACCACGATTGGTCGCGAAGACAACCTGCTCCAGCCTTCTCCAGATGCCTGCCACTTGATCGAACTCAAGTCGCCTGTTCTGGATAACGACGAAACCGCCCGATTGAAGCAGCTCAATGGCTGGAACGGGTTTAAGTCGGCCACCCTGAACATGACCTTCCCAGCCTCTGAGGGTGATGCTGGCCTGGAAGCAGCCCTGGACCGGATCTTTGATGAAGCCGTTCGGGCCATCGCAACAGGTGCGAACATCCTGATACTTTCGGACCGGGCCGTGGATGCCACGCATGCTCCAATCCCATCCCTGCTGGCATGTTCCGGCCTTCACCACCACTTGGTGCGTCAGGGCTTGCGAACCCGTGCCGGTTTGGTGGTCGAATGCGGCGATGCCCGCGAAGTGCACCACTTCGCCCTTCTGCTGGGCTATGGCGCCGGTGCCGTGAATCCATACGTCGCCTTTGAAACGCTTGACGACATGATCAATCAAGGCTTTCTCAAGGCTGAGATCGACCATGAAGAAGCTGTTGAGCATTATCGCAAGGCGGTCAAAAAGGGTATCGTCAAAGTCATGTCCAAGATGGGCATCAGTACGATCCAAAGCTATCGCGGTGCCCAGATATTTGAAGCGATCGGCCTGAACCAGGAATTCATCAACAAGTATTTCGAAAAAACAGCGACCCGAATCTCAGGCGCAGGCCTTTCCGAGATTACTCTTGAAGTGCTTGCTGGTCACCAAAAAGCATATAACGAACGTGAAAGCGGGACACCTCTGCTGGATTGGGGTGGCCAGTATCAATGGCGTCGCGAGGGTGAATTCCACCTGTTTAATCCTGAAACCGTTTTCCGCCTTCAGCATGCGACAAAAACTCAGAAATACGACATCTTCAAGCAATACACCCGCTTGATTGATGACCAGAACGAGCGTCTCTGCACCCTGAGAGGTTTGTTCGACTTCAGGTATGACCACTGCACGGCAGTTCCTCTGGATGAAGTGGAATCTGTTGAGTCGATCGTAAAACGATTCGCCACAGGTGCGATGAGTCTTGGATCGATCTCTGAAGAAGCCCACGAAACTCTGGCCATCGCCATGAACCGTATGGGCGGCCGTAGCAACACCGGCGAAGGTGGAGAAGATCCACGCCGCTATAAGCTGGATGCCAACGGTGATAATCGCCGGAGTTCGATCAAACAGGTCGCCTCAGGTCGATTCGGCGTGACCAGCGAATATCTGGTCAATTCTGACGAACTCCAGATCAAAATGGCCCAGGGTGCCAAGCCTGGCGAAGGTGGTCAGTTGCCAGGCGGCAAAGTTTCCAACTATATCGCCAAGGTGCGCCATACCATGCCAGGCGTGGGCTTGATCAGCCCTCCTCCGCACCACGACATTTACTCGATTGAGGACTTGAAGCAGCTGATTCACGACCTCAAGAACGGTAACCCGCGTGCCCGGATCAGCGTCAAACTGGTCTCTGAAGTGGGTGTGGGAACTGTCGCTGCCGGCGTGGCCAAAGCTCACTCGGATGTCGTTCTGATCTCCGGTTTTGACGGAGGCACGGGTGCCAGCCCGCTCACCTCACTCAAACATGCCGGTATTCCTTGGGAACTCGGTCTGGCCGAAACCCAGCAGACACTGGTACTGAACAATCTTCGGGACCGGATCGTGGTTCAAGCCGACGGTCAGATGAAGACCGGCCGCGATGTGGTGGTGGCTGCCCTTCTGGGTGCTGAAGAATTCGGATTCGCCACGGCACCTTTGGTGGTCATGGGCTGCATCATGATGCGTGTCTGCCACCTGGGCACCTGCCCTGTGGGTATTGCGACCCAGAATGAAGACCTCCGTAAGCAATTCACTGGCAGAGCCGAACATGTCGTGAACTTCTTCCGGTTCATCGCTGAAGAAATTCGCGAAACCATGGCCCAGCTCGGCTTCCGAAGCATGGACGAAATGGTCGGCCGATCCGACCTTCTGGACATGAAAAAGGCCATCAGCCACTACAAGGCCAAGGGTCTCGATTTCTCGAAGATCTTCTATCGACCTGACATGGGTCCTGATGTTGCCATCCGCAAGATGCGTGATCAGGATCACGGCCTCGATAGAGCCCTCGATCAGCAGCTTCTGAAGCTGGCTGCACCGGCTTTGGAAACAGGCGAGTCAGTGGTAATCAACCTCCCGATCATCAACGTCAACCGCACCGTAGGCACAATTCTGGGTAGCGAACTGACCCGTAAATATGGCGGAGCAGGTCTGCCGGAAGACACCATCCGCGTGAACTTCAACGGCTCTGCCGGCCAGAGCTTCGGGGCATTCGTCCCACGAGGGATCACCATGGTTCTTGAAGGCGATGCCAACGACTATGTCGGCAAGGGCCTTTCAGGCGGTAAGCTGGTGGTCACTCCGCCCAAGAATGTCCGGTTCGACCCATCCACAAACGTGATCATTGGCAACGTGGCCCTTTATGGGGCAACCGGTGGCCGGGCCTTCTTCCGAGGCACCGCCGGCGAACGTTTCTGCGTGCGAAACTCCGGCTCCATGGCCGTGGTGGAAGGCGTGGGCGATCACGGCTGCGAATACATGACCGGTGGAGTGGCCCTGATCATCGGCCCTACCGGCCGGAACTTTGCAGCGGGTATGTCGGGCGGTGTCGCTTATATCTACGACCCGAACGGCGAATTCCCAGCCAAGTGCAATATGGAAATGGTCGAGCTTGAGAAGTTCGCTGAAAAAGAGGACATCGACCAGGTTCGCGACCTGCTGATCCAGCACTCTGGATATACAGGCAGCACCGTGGCCTCCGAGATTCTGAACAGCTGGGAAACCGCCCAGAAGAAGTTCGTCAAGGTCATGCCGGTCGACTACCGCCGCGTTCTACTGGAGCGCAAAAAAGCCGCCGCCAACGCCCAACTGGCGGCTGTCAAAGCCTGATCTGACCGACCCACTGGGGGCGATTGATAAAAATCGCCCCCATCAGTCAACGCATCACAAAACAACCAAATCAACAGATTCAGCAGTCATTTTTGTCAGGGAGATTTTTGAACATGGGCAAGCCCACCGGATTCATGGAACTTCAGCGTCAGACTCCAAAACGCCGCGATGTTCTGGAACGCCTCAGCGACTATCTTGAAGTTTATAACCCACTCCCAGAAGAAGCCTTGCGTGCCCAAGGCGCCCGCTGTATGGACTGTGGGATCCCGTTCTGTCACCAAGGCTGCCCTCTGGGCAATCTGATCCCCGACTGGAACGACCTCGTCTATCGCAACCAGTGGCAGTCCGCCATTGAACGCCTCCACGCCACCAACAATTTCCCAGAATTCACCGGCAAGCTCTGCCCTGCCCCGTGCGAAAACTCCTGCGTTCTTGGCATCAATGCCGACGCCGTAGCGATCAAGACCGTAGAAGCCTCGATCATCGAACGCGCCTGGGCCGAGGGCTGGGTCAAGCCAGAACCACCGAAAGTGCTGACAGGTAAAAAGGTTGCCGTCATTGGGAGCGGCCCTGCCGGTCTTGCTGCAGCCCAGCAACTTCGCCGGGCGGGCCATGAGGTGACCGTTTTTGAGCGTGCCGACCGGATTGGCGGACTCCTGCGATACGGAATCCCCGACTTCAAGATGGAAAAGCACCATGTGGATCGTCGCATGGAGCAAATGGAAGCCGAAGGTATCGTTTTCAAGGCCGGAGTGAATATCGGCTACGATATCACCGCCGATGCGATTCTGACCGAATTCGACGCCGTTTGCCTGTGCTGTGGATCAACCGCACCACGCGACCTGCCGATCCCTGGCCGCGAATTGCGCGGAATTGAGTTCGCCATGGACTTCCTGCCAAACCAGAACAAGCGGGTTGCTGGCGACTCCATCGAATCTGACGACCTGAACTGGGCTGAAGGCAAGCATGTGATCATCATCGGTGGTGGAGACACAGGGGCCGACTGCCTGGGCACCGTTCACCGCCACAAATGTGCGAGCGTGAATCAGTTTGAGATCGTCCCACGTCCACCTGAAGCCCGTGCTGACTGGAACCCCTGGCCGCAATACGCCAACATTTACCGCACCAGCCAGGCCCACGAAGAAGGTGGCGAACGGGTTTTCTCAATCGCCACCAAGCGACTCATCGGCAACGATCAAGGTCATGTGATCGCTCTCGAAACAGCCCAGGTGGAAATGAAGATGCAGGACGGCCGCCCAACATTTGTGGACGTCCCTGGCAGCGAGAAGATTTATCCTGCCGATCTCGTCCTGCTCGCCATGGGCTTTGTCGGACCCGAACGGAATAAGCTCGTGGAGCAGTTCGGCGTTGAGCTGGACAGGGCTGGGAATGTCAAAGCCGACGCTCACAGCAAGCAGACGAACGTCGAAAAAGTCTTCACCGCTGGCGACATGACACGTGGCCAAAGCCTGATCGTCTGGGCCATTGCAGAAGGCCGACACGCCGCAGCCGGGATCGACGAGTTCCTGATGGGCCGCACAGAACTGCCTCGCACACTCAACCACGGCAGCCACGTTCGACCTTTTGCCTGAGTTTGAATCAACTCATCATCCGTTGAACCATCTGGCCGGTCCATGTGACCGGCCTTTTTTTATTTCATTTCAGAAACAATACCCACCTTCTGGGCGTGATAGATACTCGAATGACCACTAAGAAAATAGGACAGGAAACATGCAACCGCCGCATATACCACGAACCCTGAGCTCATCAATGCTCCATTTCCCGGCGCGAACAATTCTATGGCCATAATTGTACAGGCCAAAGGCGTATTGGTCGCACCTGCAAAAACAGCCACAAACCCCAGCCCCGCCATCAGATCCACCGGGGCACCCAAACTCTGGCCCATCACATTCCCCAACGCAGCTCCAATAAAAAACAGTGGAGTCACTTCCCCACCTTTAAACCCGCTGCTCACCGTGACCGCCGTAAATATAAGTTTCCACAACCAGCTCCATCGAGCCACCCCACCAATCATAAAGCTCGACTGAATCGTCACAGCATTTGG
>CAMBZY010000087.1 GCA_945872325.1 Candidatus Kuenenia stuttgartensis
GAGATTGAAAAGCTCGATTACGACATTTTCAAGACTCGTGCCCGCGTCTCCAAAAACCGCAAATTGATGGGGCTGGCCGGTTGCCAGTTGCGAACCTGGGCTGAGGATGTCAGGCTTGCCCTGAACTGAGAACTTTTTCCGATTCACAAACAGAGGATTAAATAAGCGATGAGCCTCTCCCAGAGCAATCATTTAGACCCTGACCGATGGGTGAAACCCACTGCCCCAGGGGCTCACGAATGGTGGTATTTTGACGCCATCAGCGACGATGGTCGAGACTCTCTGGTCGTGGTCTGGTACTCCGCCCTGCCCTTTGATCCTGAATACGGGCTGGCCTCGCTCCGTCACATCCAAAATCCATCAAAACACCCAAAGCCTGATCCACTCAACCATTGCGCGATTGGTTTCTCATGGTATCGGGATGAAAAAACGGTCGCCTACGCGCTGAACCGGTTCCGAAAAGATCAGTTCTCACATCAAATCGACCCACAATCAGGGCTTAACCAGAGTATCCACAAGAACATCCTGACACGTACCAATGACGGGACTTACAAACTCGTTGTCGATACGCCTGCCCTGAGTGTTGGGCCTGGAACTAAGCCTATTAAAGCTGAACTGAGTTTTAAACCGGCTTCGATACATGATGGATGGGAGAAAGATCTGGGAACTGCGGATCATCCGCACCTCTGGATTCTGGCAGCCCCTGACTGTCAGGTTTCTGGTGAAATTATGGTTGGGAAAAAAAGCCTGAAATTTCAAGGACGTGGCTATCACGACCATAACGCTGGTGGAGATGAGCTATCGAGATCGTTCCATAAATGGCACTGGGGACGATTCCATCAAGGCGACACGACGAAAATCTATTATGTCTGCGAGCCATCACCAGGGATCAGTGAAGGGCTTTGGCTGGAATGCGATCAAGGGAGAGTGACACACACCGAGACTTTGGAGAGACTTGATGGTTCGGATCCGAAGCGTACAGTTTTCGGGATTCGGTATCAGGATCAGCTCCACCATGAAGGTTCTCAGACCAAATGGAAGCTAGGCAAACCGGTGGATCAAGGCCCGTTTTACCTCCGTTGGGTGGGCCAGATGGAAGGGTCGGAGGGCGAGCATGGACGCGGAATCTGCGAACTCCTGCAAGCAGATCACCTGCACCAGCGATGGTTCAACTGGATGATTCCATATCGTCTGAAACAACCGAAGATATGATCTTACAGGAACTTAAGAGGGTTATTCCAAATGGGCTCCAGAGGAGCTTCCTCACTCAAATCATCAACAGGGGATCGTTAATTTGACTTTGTAGAGACCCCGGCAGGCTCGCGGATTCCAACGGCTGCCACATTTCGGTTCTGTGAATGATTTTGGGAATGAGCCGGTGGATTCACGGGAACGGATCCCTGAACCGCCAAAAGACGGTCAATGGCCACTTCATATCCAAGCCGATCGACAATGCTCAGGATCGTAAGCTGATCATCTGTCAGAGGCATCGTTTTCACAGGTGCCTGCAGCACGGCGGAATCATTGACCAGATAGTCGAGCGGGACTTCCAAAGCAACCGCCAAGTCACTCGCCAGCCGAATCTTAGGCTCCTGCGTCCCATTCAGAATGCGGGACATGGACGACTTCGAAACACCCACTTTCTGGGCCAATGTGACTTGGTCCAGCCCTCGCAATAAACAAAGTTGTTGCAACTTATCTGCATATCCCATAGAGCCTAGACTACGACCGACCTTGTTTTGAATCAAGCAAAAAGCGAAATACTTTTTGAAACCGCTTTATAAAGCAATTTAAGTCTTGCTTTTTCTTAAGATAGCCGATACTCTATCCCGTATCCAACAATCCCAATTAAATCAATTCTGTTCCGTATACGGAATTTCTTTGAGAAATTGGAGTTCGTGTTGAGTAGTTCCAAGGTTGCTTTTTTCCATATTTCTGATTGTCGAAGGGAGGGGTAGATCAATGCTTCAAGCCCGCAGGATGCACGCCGTTCAAGCGAGTCCTTCATTACGCCTTGTTTGTGACCCGGAAATGTCGGGCCATATCCGACATTGGTTGATTAATGGATATATGGCAGCGATTCAATGCTGGACAGATGCAGAGTTTAGGCAGATTGTGAACCCACCTGCCGATGCGATTCATTATCCGGAAGGTGTCTGGATTCGACTCGACTGGCAACCCTAAACAACGACTGCTGATCGTGAGACAACCCGGGTTCATCCCACGGATATCACGGGCAATAGAGCCTGAACGTCGTCGCTGAAAATTGAAATACGGTCGATTTCCAGAAGTGCCCGTGCATCTGCCGGGTTGTTCACGGTGTAAACCAAAGCTGGAATCGACTTTAACCGCAATTGCCTCAGGATCTCTCTTTGAGTAAGGATGCTTAAAGGGAGGTCTTGAATTTTTGTTGACTGACACTTCCCACCGATCCCGAGCATTGCCGCAGAGAAATGGTAAGTGTCCGCGTCCATCTCGTTGCGGATAACGAAATCAAGATCCGGAAACGGAATATCTGCCAAGACTCCAAGCGCCAGCCGATGATCCCTTTTACGTAATTGCTTTAAAACCTCCATATCAAAACTTGATATCAGGACCCGCTCCCGGCACTGCATCGCCTGAACCGCTTCATAGACCAGTTCCGCGAGTTTTCTATTGTCTGTAACATCCTTAAATGTCTTAATTTCTATGTTTGCAAACCAGTCTATTCTGATCGTAAGATCCAACGCCTCACGGAGACTTGGCACCTGAATGCGTTGACTATTGGAACCAAGAGTCTCGATCAATGTCTGGGATAGTTTCTCCCGATTGCCAAAATAAGCGGCAGTCCGGCCTTTTGTGGCAGGTTCGAGAAACCATTGACCCGAGTCGAGTGACTGGATTTCTACCAGGTCGAAATCGCGAACCATGAAGCCGGATTGGGCCCGGGGATCGTTCTTAAACCTTTCAGCCACATCAGTTGTGCGGATCAGCGATTGGTCGTGAATCACCACTGGATGGCCATCTCGTGAGAGCTGAACATCAAATTCCCAGGCGTGTGCACCGGCCTGATAGCCAGCCTGAGCTGCTTCAAGCGTATTTTCAGGCCAAAACGCCGATGCCCCTCGGTGCGCCAGGCACAGAGGGGCATCTTTGAGTTGTTCCAGAAATGGATGGGATTGCCTTGAGTTCTGCACGGCAATCGGATCCTGATTCTTTTTTTGGGTCACTTGCCAGTGGCAGCTTTGATATCTTCGGAGTGAAGATCGAGGTCACGCCAGCTGATCCCGTCGAACATTTCCTGAGCCGCGCTGCTCAGGGCTTTGGTCGATTCTTCCGTTGTCAGATTTGGCTTCACCAGAGCGACAGCCTTGGATGGTACGCTGGTTAGAACGGGTGTCAACTGGAGATAAATCTCGCGCTGACGGTCGTTGGTGGGGGTACCAAAACGGAGGTTGAAAGCGGACATGAACGCAACCAGTTCGCCAACTGTGGTGCCGTCATAGGTTTCCAGCTTGGAGAGCAGTTTTTGGTACTCAGGTTCGCGGATCAGACGTGCAAGGCTGGTGGCTGAACGGAGTTGACGATCAGCAGCAGCGTAATCGAGGCTGAATTTCGGAGCCATTTTGTCGAACTTGGCTCGCAGGGCCTTGATGCTGGCTTCGACTGAATCGAGGGTGGGGTTGGAAATGGATCCCGCCATGTCTTCTTTCAGAGCTTTCGCAACCGCTTTCTGAAGCGCTTCGCGTTCGTCGGCATAGACTTCGTTCTTGAGCATGTTTGGAACGTTATCGTTCGAGACCATCGACTGGAGACAGATCGAGATTGGCTCTGAGGCCAGTTCGAAAGGAATTTCCTTGATGATCCTTGGGCTCAAAGCGGTTTTGTTGAGGTAAGAGATGACCGCTTCGGTGTTACCTTCAAGAATCTGGTCAAGCTGACGGTTAGCGACCACTCCGGTGACCATATCGCGCTCGCGGTTGGTGACTTCATTTTCGTCGGCTTTCACGGCGGCGGCACGTTTTTTGTCCGCTTCCTGAATCAGCTTCATCCGGCGCAACTCTTTATTCCACTTAATCTTGGTATCAACATTCATCGAAGTGGCTTTGGCATTATCGACTTGATATTGACCCTGACCACGAGCGAGTTGACCGAGACCGGCGGCATATCCAGAGGCAGGATCCTGAACACCCATTCCGTATCCGCCTGAACCCCATCCGCCCCAACCCCATCGGCCGTATCCACCTGGATATCGCATTTGGGCATCGGCAGAGGAAGCGACGAAAAACAGTCCCAACAACGCTAGAATCATAGAGGCACGCTGGCGCAACATACATCGAACTCCTTAAGGATCAGATCATTTGGGTAGAAAGTCTGCGTGATGCGCCCACACGTGGGCGTTTTTCATATTCTATCTTATCTGACATATTGTCTGGAACTCTAGTAGTTATTGAGAATAGATCGATTTCGGGCGTTGAAAATAACGGTAGAATCGTTTGGAAGGGGAAAATCAGATCGGTATTTTATAAGTCGTCAAACGGTTGGGGCCTGCACGGCCCCCTTTGCCAGCCATGAATCCGGGGGCGATGTATCAAAAAACTCAGAGAAAATCCAAAAACGGCTGGAATACATGACGCCAACCAAATTTTTCTGGACGTGGCGTGGTGATCACGCGAGTGCGATACATCGGCGCCCTACAAATCGCATTTCTGACCGGTCAAGGTATAGATCTGGTCATTTTTTTTCCGACACCCAGAACTAACAAACGAAACCGCTTCCAGTCTTAATCTCTGACTATACCTGCACATACAAAATATTTAAGAGTCGATCGACCCTGTGAAGATCCAAAATGGCACGCCCCTTGGGGCTGTGCCCTGATCAGCGGCCAGCGCCGGCCATGTCGGCTTCGAACATCAGTTCTTGACCTTCTGGAATGTCGATCACCAACTCCTGACGAAGGATGGTCACATCCAAAGGTGCTTCAATTCCGAGACGAACTTGGTTACGATCGATTTTCACGACCGTCAATACAATGTCGTTGCCAATTCGGATGCTTGATCCCACTTTGCGGCTGAGTACTAACATCGTTCTACCCTCCTTGATTTACGTCCGACCCTGTCCACATGTACAATACGGGGGAGTTCATCTGTCGTGACACTCGTGTCCATTCCCCTCTTCATCATTACAGTCGCAACTGCTCCGTGATCGACGACAACAAAAATCACTAAATCTGGAAATTTTTCTGGATTTTTTCCAAACCCATGCCGGAGTGAGCCCTGATTCTGATGGAAACAATCATCACAACCTTTGGTTTAACAAAGCAATACGGCGATTTTTACGCGCTCCGGAACCTCTCGCTCGAAGTCCATCGCGGCGAAGTTTTCGGCCTCCTTGGACCCAACGGTTCCGGCAAAACCACCACCATCCGTACCATTCTCGGCCTGATCAAGGCCAGTTCCGGCAGCGCATCCGTCGCCGGTCTCGATTGCTGGCACGATAGCCTGATGGTACGCGAGCGGGTGAGCTATCTGCCCGGCGAACTTCGCATGTTTGGCTATCTTTCCGGCTACAAACACCTGAAATTCCTCTGCGATTTACGCGGAGGGTTCGGCTATGAACGTGCTGTCCACATCGCTGAAAAGATTATGGAGCTTGACCTTAAGCGCAAAGTCCGGCAGTATTCCACCGGCATGAAACAGAAACTGGCTCTGGCTCAGGCGTTTTCTGATCCTGTGGAGATCCTGATCCTCGACGAACCGACCTCCGCGCTCGACCCTTCGGCTCGCGAAATCGTTCTGGATCTTGTACTTAACGCCAAATCTCAGGGCCAGACCGTGATCTTCTCAGGACACGTTCTGAGTGAAGTGGAACGGATCTCTGACCGGGTCGCCATCATGCGTCGCGGCCAGTTGATGCACGTTGAGGATATGCACACCCGCCGATGTGCCCGGATGGTTCTGGCCCGGTTTGAAAACGACGCTCCACAAGACTTTCCGGATGATCTTGGGCTGATCGTCAGGCGTCGCGATGGCCGCGAGTTACTGTTTGAACACCAGGGTGAGATCAAAAGTCTGCTGGACTGGTTCTCACGTCAGCCGATCTCGGAAATTGCGATCGGAACAGAAGACCTGCGTGGACTTTACGACCGATTCCACAGCCCCGACGTACGCGACGAAGATATCGTGGCCGTCGTGGAGAACGCCAAGCCCTGAGCCGCTCTTCCAGAAAAAATCACTTAAAATAAGATCCTCCAGGAACCTGACTCGGAATCACCATGAACAAATCTTTATTCCCGCTCATCAATCGTCTGCTGGTTGAAACCCGCTTCTTCCTCGGTTTCTCGCTCATCGCCCTGTTCGGCCTGAGCTGGTTCAGCGTACTCCGTACAAGCTGGTCCGAAGGCCGTCAGGACACGCTCGCCATCCGTGAACAGGCCCAGCGCGGGGAACTCGTCAAAGCGGCTCCGAAAAAAGCGGCTGAGAAAAAAGACGAATCCAAGCCTGAATTCCCTAAAGACGAGCCGAAGGCTGAGCCTGCCAAAGATGCCACAAAAACGGCCGACGCCACGGCCACACCCGCTGCCCCGGCACGTCCTCCGGAAACAGATGCCCAGCGCAACCAGCGCAGAGCACGCGGTTTCTATCAATTCATGGGCGGCCCGGACATGGATATGTCCTCAGGTGCCATCGAGACCATGATGCTCTACTTCCTGACTGTGGGCATTCCGATCATGATCCCCCTGTTTTGGGGCATCTCGCGTGGATCAGCGGCCGTGGCAGCTGAAATTGAGCGCGGGACCATGGACATGATCCTCTCAAGGCCTGTCTCACGAACATCTTATCTCATGGCGCACGTGATCACGACCGTGATCGGATTCGCACTGATGATCGTCTTCCTGATCGCCGGCAACAAAATTGGCGAGCAGTTTCACTCAGTAGACATGTCGCCCAGCATCAAGGCCTTGGCCCGGCCGGCCATTAATGTGGTCGCCATGGGTCTGGCTACATTTGGGATCACACTGGCGATGTCGGCCTGGGATCTTGTCCGGTGGCGCCCAAACATGATCGCTTCGATTCTGACCATCGCCCAACTGGTGGGCTATGCCGTCGCCAATCAGCCTGGCACTGAGGACGACAGCTGGTACAAAGTGCCCGGTAAGCTCAGCGTATTTTCGACCTTCTTTCCCATCGAAGGGTTTGTGAAGGGCGAAAAACTTGGCTTCAATGTGATGGTTTTAAGCGCGGTTTTCGTGGTCGGCGTGATTGCGGCCATCCTCAGATTCAACAGTCGCGACCTGCCTGCCAATAGCTGATTGGCAGTCAGGGTCGTTTCTGATCATCTGAAGTCGTTTACAGAACGCGGGCGATCACGCCGTAAAGGTATCGGCCTTCCGGGCACGATGCTGCGACGGGGTGATCGGGCGATTGGCTCAGTCGTTCGACAATCTGAAGGGTTCGGCCAGCGTGTTCAGCGGCACGGGTCAGAACTTCGTCGAAAATGGCGGGTTCAACGACCCCTGAGCAGGTGAAACTGGCGAGGAATCCGCCTGGTTCCGTCACTCTCATGGCGTTTTCGTTGAGGTGCCTGTAGGCTTTCAGGGCATCGTTGAGATTATCGCGGCTGCGGGCATATTTCGGCGGATCACAAACCACAAGTCCATACTGTGTATTGGCTTCGATCAGCTTCTTCAGGGCCTTGGCCACATCGCTTGGCTGAAATGTGACTTGATCGGCTGAAAGGCCATTGGCCTCTCGATTTTTCTCAGCCAAGGCAATGGCTGGCTTGGAGCTGTCGATACCGACCACGGTTTTGGCGTGCCCAAATTTGGCAGCCGCCAGGCCGAATCCGCCGGAATAGCAGAAGAGGTCGAGCACCGATCGGCCGTTGGCATAAGGGGCAACCCGGCGACGATTCACGCCTTGATCGAGGAAGAAGCCGGTTTTCTGGCCGCCCAATGGGCTGACATGAAAATTCAAACCACCGTGGCGAATCAGGACAACATCATCGGCAGTCAATGCCCCGCTGCGGACCACAGGTTCAGCCTGATCTGGGCTGAAGCCTTCGATGTCGGCAGTGGAGGGGTCGCCGAGGCCGATGATGCCGGAGTCAGGGAACCGCTCTTTGAGGAGTGATTCAAAGAGATCGATCCGATGATGGAGAGCGATGCTGGTCCACTGGCAGACGAGTTGGTTGCCGAGTTGGTCGATGATGAGGCCTGAGAGGCCATCGGCTTCGCTGAAGACGAGTCTACGGGCATTTTCCTCAGGGTCCACGGCCGGGACAGCATGACGGAGTGCGATAGCTTGATCCAACTGATTTGCCCAGAAGGCTTT
This sequence comes from Candidatus Kuenenia stuttgartensis, assembly GCA_945872325.1. Lineage (GTDB taxonomy): Bacteria > Planctomycetota > Planctomycetia > Isosphaerales > Isosphaeraceae > QWQI01. The sequence goes on from CAMBZY010000087.1 coordinate 8,313, forward strand.
ATCGAGAGGAGCATCGTCCCAGCGATAGAGTCGGATTCGGAGCTTGCTGGAGGAGTTGATCAGGCCACGGGCGATAAAGGCCCCCTCCTGGCTATAGAGGGCCACTTCGTCGGTATTCTTGGAATCGCCTTCGATTTTGGCGATAGAATCGCTAAAAACCCATGGATGGCGGGCAAAAAAGGGACGGCTTTTGCGTGGTTTGAGGGTGACTTTTAAAGGCTTGGATACTTGTTCGGCAGATTCGGTCATGGTTTCGCGGATGCTTCCAGGTCGGCCAGATAGGCCAAAGTGCGTTCGAGCTGGCTTTCCAGGTGACGCACTCGAAGCAGGCTTCGAATCCGGCATAATAGCTCGATCTTGTTTACAGGCTTGGTCAAAAAGTCGTCCGTACCGGCGGCCACCCCGCGTTCGAAGTCGCTGGCTTCGTTGAGGGCGGTCACCATCAGGATCAGCACGTTTTTGGTTGCAGGATTGGAGCGGAGCTTTGTGCAGACCTCAAAGCCCGAGAGTTTCGGCATCATGATATCGAGCAGGATCAAGTCCGGCTTGAACGATTCCACGGCCTTGAGCGTCTGTTCGCCATCGTAAGCGGTACTGATTTCGCAGTCGATCGCCATGAGATAGGCTTCCATCAGCTCAACGTTCTGCTGATTGTCGTCAGCGATCAGGATGCGTGGCGGCTTTTCAGTGGCAGACATCGTGGCTTGGCTCCCGTACTTCATGCAATTCAGGCGATTCCAACAGTCCGCAAAATCGTCGCGAATGCGTGTTGGCTTTCATCTTAAACTATCTTACCGAATAAGCCAGATTTCACCAAGTCGAGCAAGGATAAAGCCAATGGGTAAACACTCCTTGATTCCCGTATCTGGGAGACGGTAGGGTGGGGTGAAGCCCACCTTTCGCAGATCCTTGGGGCCTGACTCCAAAATGAATCCTGGAGGGTTTTT
>CAMBZY010000088.1 GCA_945872325.1 Candidatus Kuenenia stuttgartensis
GACTCCAGCAGATCCATCGAGCGGAATACCTGCTTCGATTAATGCTACTTTGAAAGCAAGCCTGAGCTGACTTGCGAGCAGCCAGCGGTCAACGCCTTTTGCGGAGATCCAGTAAAACGATTTTAATACAATTCCGTCAGGCATCAGGGCGTCGATCAGGACCCGTGGAGTCGGCTGATTGAGAATGGCTGGATGTTTCATCATGATGGAGGTCATGAGCCTCTGGGCGGTGGAAATCGAAACTTGATAACTTGTGATTTTCAGTTCGACCATTTCACGGCGGTTTGGAGCGGCAGTTTGATTGATCAGGATCGACTTATAAACGGTTGAGTTTGGTATACGGACCAAGTGACTGTCGAGTGTCAGAAGGTTGGTGGCCCGGGTTGTCAATGATTTGACAAATCCGCTGTAGCCATCGACTTCGATAAAATCGCCCACTTGAAACGGGCGTCTCAGACCGAGGATGATCGAGGTGATGAAATTCTCGCCAATCTGCTGGAATGCGAAACCCATGGTAATTCCCAAGACTCCAGCCACTCCGAAGAACGAAAAGAATGGGCCTGTCATGTCCATTAATGTAATTGCGAGCAGAAATGCTGCAATTGGAATCATTCGACTTCCCAATGACAGAATCAGAGTTTTGCTGAGCGGTGTTTGCGAGTCTTTTGACATGACAACGAGGACATATCTCCATAATAATGCATTCAGAAATTGTGCAAACAGAATCACGCCCAGGGCAACAATTAATGAAAGCCAATATCGCTGAATCCATCGGGCCATTTCGCCAAGGCGAGTGAGTAAGCGATCGATGGATGTCTGGTTGATATTTTTCGATTGGAGCAGGTTGATTACGAGTCGAACCCCTTCAACTTGTCTTACAAATTCGCCGATTCTGTCGACCATTTCGTTCGTTCTCACACGTCCTGAGAGCGTGATAACGCCCGAGGAGGCTGAAACCTGAAATTGGTCGAGACCAGGGTACTTGCTCAGGATGGATGCGAGTGTTTTTTCGAGGGAAGCATCGGTAATGTCATCGTTTAATGTGATCTGCCCGGCTGGCTGCTCGACCCTGATGGATGGATCGGCTGGCTGATTCCCTGGGACCACGACTGCGCTTGAACCGGTTTTCGAAGAGTCGGTTTTTCCTGCAACCTGAGCAACTGCGGAATGAGTGATGAATAAAATCGACATCAGCCAAAGAAACAGGTCGAAGATTAGCGATTTCATGGGGTTTTTCATCATCGATACATTAGGCAAGGACAACATCTGGTTTAGTCCTGGATGGATCAAGATGCCTGATTCTGATACGACATGTGACGAGGATCCTGATCCAAAGACCATAGTCGAACCTGTCAAATCAATCAACCGGAATCATGATTTAAAACGAGCCAGATGAGTTTGGATTTGCAAAGGTCCAGGGTTTTTCAAGGAGCGGAACTTAGCTGACTGGTTGAGAATACGAAGCTCCACTTTATCTATAACTCGTTTTCTGATATGATATCTTCAGCACTCAATTGGGCCATGAATCGGGATCCCCCTGATTATTGGACAAATTGCAACGCGAAATCGCAAAAACAAATTCCAGTCCCAAATCCATGGCAGATGAAATCGGAATCAAAATCATGAGCGATCACGAACCCGTTCTGAATGGCAGCCAGTTTTATGATCTGCCTTCATATGATCAGGTTGTGAAGCTGCTTGGAGCTGGAGTCTGCAAGCGGCTTGGAATTTATCCGATACCGGACGATTTGATGCTTTCGGTGGTGATACCGGTTTATAACGAGTGTCATACCCTGCATTTAATCCTTGAAAAAGTGCGTGCTGTTCCGATCCCCAAGCAGATTATTCTGGTCGACGATTGTTCCAAAGATGGAACTCGCGAACTGCTCCAGCGAATGCGCGAGACGGATAAAGATCTGACGATTGCATTTCATGAAGTGAATCAAGGCAAAGGCGCAGCCCTAAGAACCGGTTTCGGGCTTGCCACAGGCCAGATTGTGATCGTGCAGGATGCTGATATGGAATATGATCCGTCGGAATATCCCAGGCTGATCGAGCCGATTCTGGATGGACGGGCCGATGTGGTGTTTGGGTCGCGGTTTATTGGAGAAACGCACCGGGTTCTGAACTTCTGGCACTCGATGGGAAATCGGTTTCTGACCTGGCTTTCGAATATGTTTACCGACCTGAACCTGACGGACATGGAGGTCTGCTATAAAGTGTTCCGGCGCGAGGTGATCCAAAGCATCAACCTGAAGCAGAACCGATTTGGATTCGAGCCGGAAGTGACTGCAAAAGTGGCCCGATTTCAGGTACCGGCTCGCGATGGACGGCCGATGAGGCGATGCCGGATTTATGAAATGCCGGTTTCATATAATGGTCGTGATTATAACGAAGGCAAGAAAATTGGCTGGAAAGATGGCGTTCAGGCCATTTATTGCATTATCCGCTATGCATTCGGCGACTGAGAATTTTTTTTCCGCAATGATATGGAAGATAAAAAACAGGGCGTCAAAAATGTCGCCCTGTTTTTTGTGAATCCTGAATCAGAGTGATTTGTATTTCATAAAAAGTCGGCCGAGAGCAGCGACGGCGTGTTCGAGTCGTTCGAGATCTTCGTGGTACATGTGCGTGACTTCGCGAGGCAGACGCTTGGCGGAATCGCGAATCTGGTCACGGGAGCCGACCATCTGGGCCAGTACCCTGCCCTTTTCGCCCATTTCGCCAAGATCTTTTCCGGCAGGAACAGCCTTGAGAAGAGCCTCAATTTTTATGTCCCAGTCGGCCAGAACACCCATCCATTTGGCGGCTTCAGTGGTGTGATTGCGTTTGGGATAGGTGGGGTTTTTAGGGATTGCGGGGGTAGTTGAACTGGCTTCAGGTGTGACGACGGCGGGTTCGTGTGCCATTTTGGTGGATCTCCTGGTTCGGATGCAGGCGATTCGGACGACTCATCACACCGACAAGCCTTGCGAAATCTCTCTCTCACACTATTAAAAAGGAATCGAGGCCGTTTGTCGAGTCAGATTTTTCGTAGGGTGGGGTGTAGAGGGGGATTGTCGCCAAGCGATTGAAACGGGATGATCAAGAGATTCTCGCACGATGTTGCGATCGGCGTTGCCATTGTCACCTCTGAAATCGAGCTTCAAAAAGCCATGAACAAGACACATTCGATGTTCCCAAAAAACTGGCCTGGCAGATTGCTCATCGCCTTTTGCTTGACGGGTCTGATTCTGGCGGGCTCGGCCACATCGGCGGTTGCCGAAGTGAAATTCGAACTCTCACGGCCTGGACGCATTCATCCTAAACCATTTACAGGACGTGTTCTTGTGATGTTGGGGCCAGAGAATTCCCGGTCACCAAAATCAGGTCCTGACTGGTTCAACCCACAGCCCATGTTTGCGATCGACGTGAAGGACTGGGCCGTTGATCAGCCAATCAAGCTCGCTGACGGGCCAAATCTGATCTCATTTCCTGCCCCACTCAGTAAGCTCAAGCCTGGGAAATACGCCGCTCAGGCCCTGATGCGAGTCAACATGACCACGCACCGGCTGGGAAATGGGCCGGGGAACGCTTTTTCGGATGTCGTGCAGATGGAAGTCGCTGATAATCAAGATGTTACCGTAAAGATGGCGATCACGGCGACACAGCCTGAGGATACCTTTCCAGAGCATCCGCGGGTGAAGCTGGAGACTTTGGAAAGCCCCCTGCTCTCGGCCTTTTACGGTCGTCCTGTCCGGCATCGCGCATCGGTCGTATTGCCAGAAGGTCGAAACGCAAAGACTGCTTTGCCTTCAATTTATATCATTCCAGGCTTTGGCGGTGATCATCGTCAGGGCTTGCGGATGGCTGGCCGCAGCGGCGGGATGAATTTCGGGTCTGACATGGTTCGGATTGTGCTCGACCCAGACTGCGTAACGGGGCACCATGTTTTTGCGGATTCTGCAACGAACGGGCCACGTGGGAAGGCTTTGGTGGAGGAATTCATTCCTTATCTGGAGAAGAAATACAATCTGATATCGAAAGCGGAAGGGCGGTTCCTGAACGGCCACTCCTCGGGCGGTTGGAGTAGTTTATGGCTGCAAGTGACTTATCCAGATACGTTTGGAGGCGTTTGGAGCACCAGTCCGGACCCGATTGATTTTCGCGATTTTCAGCGGATTGATATTTATGCCAAAGGCGAAAATATGTTCCGCGATCGTCAGGGCGTGCAACGACCAATCGCCAGGCGAGGGAATCAGCCAGTGGTTTCCTATGAAACTTTTTCGAAGATGGAAGAAGTGATGGGGCCAGGTGGGCAGCTCTATTCTTTCGAGGCTGTTTTCAGCCCTGTTGGAGCGGATAAAGAGCCTAAACAGCTTTGGAACAGGCGGACCGGCGTGATTGATTTGAATATTGCCGAGACCTGGAAGAAATACGATATAGGCCTGATCCTGCAAGAGAATTGGTCCACACTGGGCCCAAAACTGGCGGGTAAGATTCATATAACGATGGGTGATATGGACAGTTTCTATCTCGAAGGTGCAACGCGTTTGATGGGCGAGCGACTGAAGGCCCTGAAATCAGATGCGGTGGTTGATATCATTCCAGGAAGGGATCATGGATCGGTACTGGATTCTGCTCTGGGACAGCGCATTGACGCTGAAATTCATGAAACCTTGAAGCGTAACGGGATCCCTCTTGAGAAGGTCAAGATGGATGATTCTTCAAAGAAAAAAACCGCAGCGGAGTGACCCAAAAGATGTCGAATTCCACGGAACCGCATTTAAAAGCGGTGATCTTTGATATGGACGGGGTTCTGGTCTTTTCAGAACCTCTGTTGGCAGAGGCTTCGATCAAGATCTTTGCAGAACGAGGCTTCACGGTGCAGCGTGAGGAATTCAAGCCGTTTACAGGGATGGGCGAGGCCCGATTCATGGGCGGGGTGGCGGAACGTCATGGGATTCCGTTTGATCCTGAGGCTGACAAAGAGCTGCTTTACAAGGTGTTTCTTGAGATGATGCCAGATCGACTGAAGCCTTTGCCAGGCGTTCCCGATTTTATTCGCGATTGCAAGCGAAATGGCATGAAAGTCGCCTTGGCTTCGAGTGCGGATAATGTAAAAGTATTTCCGATATTGAAACATATTGGAATTGATCCGTCTGAATTTGACGCGATTGTGACTGGGAGCATGGTGACCCGGAAGAAGCCTGCGCCTGATGTCTTTTTGGAAGCGGTGAGACAATTGGGGGTACCGGCGTCGAATTGTCTGGTGGTGGAAGATGCTGTGGCAGGAATTGAGGCTGCTCTGGCGGCTGGATGCAGGGCGATGGGACTGACCACGGCGTTTGAAGGGCCAGTTTTGAAGGCATCGGGAGCGGACTGGGTGGCTGAGGATCTGGCTCATGTGCCGGCTGAGGCATTGGCCTGGTAGGTTAAAGAAAATCGTTTGGATTCAAGGGTACAGGCATGGTTTGAATGGATCAGGCCGATGTTTGTACTCTTGAACTGTATTTGCAGCTTTATTTTCAATTGCAATTCTGTTATCATTTGATTTAAACAAGATCAAATCCAGAGAAGTCGGAGAAGAGCAAAAAAGATGCCGCAACTGGAACGCGAAGAGTATATTGAGCAGGCTTATTTTTTCTCTGCATTCCGGGAGCGGATGGAGGATGGGCATCCAGCGCAGGATATCCTGGGACGGATTGGCGAGGAATTGTTGTCCACGACAAATCTCCCGCGAGCCGTGAGCTACATGCAGGCTGAATCAAAATTGACCGGCTTGATCGCGCCTGCCATGCAGATGATGCCGCATTATTTTGCTCCATTTCAGACATTCGTGATCAAGAAGGCGGAGTCTGAAACGGGGCGATTTGAGTTCAGTCAGGCCCTGTTGATTTTGGAGAGAGAGGCAAGGTACAGGTCGGACGGAGCGACTCGGGCAGGGATGTTTGTCTACCAGTTTGAAACGCTGAGCCGGAACCGGCTGGGGTATCGCGAGGGTCTGGCGGCGATGAGTCGCGATGACCTTTATGATGAAGACTGGAGTGATTTTATCAAGACCCTGCTGGCTCGGCTGGGCGATGTGGATTTTGCGGATTTGATTTTCATCAGGTCGCTTTATTATTTGAATGAGAGGCGGCGGAAAGCCTCGGAATATCAGCCCAAATTCCCGATTCTGTTCGGTGAAAAGGAAGGCAAGATAGCACGGGCGCACCGGGGTCGTGATCCATCACTTCTGTTTATGGCTCTACAGCGACAGCTTGGGTATCCGGAAGTTCCACGACCTCGTCGATTCAGTGAATCTGAAGCGAAAGTGGTGGAGCTTGAGCAGCGCGTATTGCAGCTTGAGAACCGCCTGAAGCTTCTCGACAATGAAATTCATGGGCAAGAGGTGGATATCAATTCTTTGATGGTCAAGCCAGGCGAGACCGCTGGAGTGCCGTCGGGATGGGGCAAGAAGGCCCAGGTTGAGGCTCACCCCCCTGCCCCGGACCGGATAAAATCGGGCGGTGGTCAGGAGAGTGAAACGTGGGATTTTCAATATCCACCGATGTCGTGAAAGAGCCCGAGTTAAATCAAAGATGTCAGAGGCTTGTACATGGCCAAAAAAATGAGCCAGACTTATAGTCTGGCTCCACTCGAGTTTTTGAGTTTTGACATACCTGCGCTAGAGCCACTTTATTTGGCTGGAGTGGCGGTCTTTGTGGAATCGAGGAATTTCTGTTTGAAGACAGGGGCCGCTTCGCGGAAGAACGATTGCAAAAGCTCGCGTTGTTCTTTGGAAGGGTTGTCTGTGCTGACAAACATGGCCTGGAGCTGGTAATTGCGGTAATAGTTGTCCACTGTCGGTGCGGTTGCACCTTTGATCATGGCAGGGATGTCGCCGACCATTTTACCGAGACGATATTTGGCTCTTGTCACAAGGTTGCCAAAAAGGCCCTGGCCACCTTCGGTTTCCACGTCGTATCGGGCTTCAGGTGGTTCGAGTTTCCAGCTTCCATCTTCAAGGAATGCTGTGTAAATCAAAAGGCCTTTTTGATCGATTCCGCGTGTGATGACCGAGACGTTATAGGGCACTTCCTTGGTGCTGCCGGTGTTTTCAGCCTGCATGACCTGCACCTTCCAGCCGCCCATGTCATAGCAGATATTGAGGTCGTGATAGCCGAAGAACGGATAGTCGATCGATATCTGGGCCTGAATCTTGCCATTCTGATAGACAAAGCTCTCGGAATTTGAGCCGAAGCTGAGCGTACGTTCGCTCGATTTGATCGATTCCGGGAGGAGTGTCCAGCTTCCAATTTTTTCTGGAGGAGCGAACGTCGGGCGAGTTTTCTTGGTGAGATCTTCGAGCCGTTTCAGGCGATCTTCGCCCTTACTTTCCAAGGCCAGTTTTACGGTGTCGTCGACTTTGGCATTCGTTGACCTGATTTTTTCGCGAGCGAACCGGATCGAGGCCATAGCGGTAAGTGGCAGGACTAAAACAGCCCAGGCAACAAGAATTGCAGCGAATGCTTTACGTGGTGGTGTCAAGCGGATTGGAGCGGTTTGGGTCGATTTGCTCGATTCGGATCGGCCACGGTCCGAGCCTCCTGAACGCATGCTTTGGCTATCTTTACCAGGGAAAACGCGACGGAAAAGTTTGCCAAGTTTCGTGATCGAGAAAAACTTCGCTGTGGATATCTCCATCAACACGACATCCCAGCTCAAAGTGAGTGAGAGGCCGAGTACGAAGACCACGATCCCGAGAATTTCGTGAGGCCAGCCATTGAGAAGGTCGATATCGCCGGTAATTTTGGCAATCACACCTACACAAATACGCAGAACGTTCAGGCTGAGGTCGAAAATCACGGCTCCTATGAGCAGCAACGAGGTGAGCAGAAAGCCTCTTTGATTCCAAAGGGCGTAGAAAAGTGCAAAGGCGAGGATGGAGAAAAGCGACTGGATCCCGCTACAGGCCTCTTCGACGAGGAATCGCTGACCGTCAACCTCGAGCGTGTTCATGTTGACAACATGGAAGATGTCGAACATGTCCAGTGTACGGCTGGCAATTACGACGGATACTCTTTGCAAGCGAAGAGTTAAGACGGTATCAAGTTCGCCGGGCGGCGGTGTGATGACCGCCAGAAGGACGAAAGCAGGGCTGATCTTTCGGACCAGTGACCAGCCTCCGAGAATATGCATGACCATCGAGAATGCGGCCACTGTGCCTGCGAAGGCAAGTACGGCTGAAGGCTGAAAATAGCCAATAAACAGGCATGGGATGCTGAACAGGCCCATGATGGCCGAGAAGGCTGGATGGCCGGGCCTGAGTGTATTTTCGTCCACTTCAAGGAGTCGCTGGCGAACCAGAAAAGCCACTCCGAGGACCAGGATCGGGAAGAATTCGTAGTGCGGTTTGCTGCCTAAGGCCGTGGCCCAAGCTGTCCATAAGGGCAACATCAGGACTGCGGCGGCGGTCAGTGCTACTCCAGGATTGGAGAGCGAAAATCGGTTTGGAGAGAGAGCAGCTGTTGACATAACATTATCCCATAGTGCGATTTACAACCAGCATTGCTCAATTCCGTTAAGCCCTACTACGGTTGTACCCGCATGTAATCCGGAGTATTTCCTAACCATATATCAGGTCATGACATGAGTTTATCATCCCAAATTCCATGAAATCCGACAAGACTAAGATATGAAATGTTTTGAGTGATGAGCCAAAACAAGGACATCGCTTCATCATCTCAAGCTGCCAGTTTTGGTGATTATCCAAGCCCCAGCAACGAGAACAGAATTTTGGCGAATTCGCCCGTAAACATTGATCTTGAATGATTTTGTCTCCACCAGCCTTCCGTGGGCACAGCAGGGTCATAACTAGCTGCTGTGTGAATCACAACACCTGATCCTGAAAGGTACTTACGGAATAGAATCCGGGCCCTTCTCGTGTGAAACGATGTGGTCACAATGGTGATCGAACGCGGACGCTTGCCAGGCTCGAGGGATTGAACATGTTCTGCCACTCTCTGGGCTTCGGATGTGGTGTTGCGAGCTGTAGGCAAAAGTGTGATTCGTTCCCGGGGAACACCAGCAGCCGTGAGGCGTCGGATCACATTTCCGGCATCGTTCGCAAAGTCCGTTTCCCGTAAATTTCGATCATTCGCCAACCAGATCACGGGGGCGAAACCCTGGCTGAACAACTTTGCTGTGAGGCGGTCACGGTCTGGGTCGCCGCCGACCAGAATGACCAAAACATCGGC
>CAMBZY010000089.1 GCA_945872325.1 Candidatus Kuenenia stuttgartensis
GAAGGCAGGCTGACTTTTTCGACCAGAACTTCCTGCTGGTTGTCGTAGTTGTAATTGACCGGGAGGACGTCAATCTGGATGCCTTGAGCCTTGGCCTGAAGGGCTTGTTCGAAAGCGTTTCCACGATTCTGATTGCCGTCGGAAATCAGGACGATCCGACGAGCGGAATCTTCCGGAAAGCTCCCCATGGCCAGCTTTAGGGCACCGGCGAGATCGGTGTTATCGGTGTCGAGCGAACTTTCGACGCCAAGGAATCGAATTTCGGAAGGGGCAGGTGGGACTTCGACTCGTGCATTTTTCGAGAAGACGACCATTCCAGCCAGGTCTTCAGCCTGTCGATGTTCGAGCGTGCTTTGACGCACAAAGTTCAGCATGGGCTCGATTTTGTCGCGTGGGACGGACTGGGAAAGATCGACCATATAAAGTGTGGTCAGCCGATCATTACGCCAGACAATCTGAGGCTCTGCCAGTGCAAGTACAATGAGGGAGAGGACTGCAAATCGAGCCGAGATAGCAATCCTGCGTCGCCATCGGCCGAGGCCTGAAAGGCTCTTTCTGCTCCAGTAATAAACAAGAAAACCGAGGATCGGCAGGAGTACGAGCCAGCCGGGTCGCCCGATGGCGACTGAGATTCCAGCCAGTGATTTGAAGAGGCTCGACATGCCAATTACCAAGGGGCAAAGAGGTTTTGGTGACTGATTTGGAGCGGTTCCGGACTCTCACTTCAACATGACCACAAACTGTTTTAACATATTCGCAGGTACGCTTCAAAATTCATAGTCTCAATCGCTGCACTCGATGATTATTACTGTCGATCACGGAAACTGCCCCTAAATTGTCTACTGCCAGAGACCATGGATTATTCAGTTGGCCCGGCCCCCGGCCTGGCCCGCCCCAAAGACCAAGACTGTTGCCTTCGGAGTCGAATTTCTGAACGCGGCTGTTACCATATTCGCACACATACAAGGACTTGTCAGGCCCGATGCAGATGTCGTACGGATAACTCATTTGGCCGGGATTTGATCCACGGTTGCCCCACATTCTGATAAGCTTACCGGAGGTATCAAAAACCTGGATCCGGTGATTGCAACTATCGGCTACGTAAAGCTGATCGTTGTTGTCGATTGCCAAGGCGCGGGGTCTCATGAACTGGCCGGGCTCGAAGCCGTGTCCGCCCCATTGGCGAATCCAGGTGCCTTCGGGAGAGAAGACTTGAATACGGTCGTTGTCGCCATATTCACTGACGTAAAATTGGCCCTGAGTGTCGATGACAACATCGGTCGGGTATCCGAACAGTCCCGGTGTGTAGCCTTGAACGCCCTCGCCGATCTGCTGCAGGAACTTGCCGTAACGATCATAAATCATGATCCGGTAAAAGTGGGTATCTGCCACCAGGACGCGGCCCAGACGATCAACCGTCAGGCCACTTGGGCCATCGACATTGAGGGCGGGCATGGTCCAGTGGTGGACATATTTGCCGTTGCGGTCGAAGACTTGGATCCGGTCGGTCAGGTCTGCAATATAAAGCTGGTTATCGGCATCAAACGCAGCCACCCGGGGCTTGGAAAGCCAGCCTGGCCTGGTTCCACGAATACCCCAGACGAGCTCAGGGGTATCTCTGGAGAGATTGCTGCAGCCGAAATGAGTCACTGCAAAGGATGTTCCAATCAGGCTTTGGATGAACTGCCGACGCGAGCCTGTTTCAGGGCTTGATTCTTTGGAATCCTCAGTGATGGGATTGGATCCGGGATTGGTCACAGAGCCTGCCGTTTTATTTTGAGAGGCTTTGGAGAAATTTTCAAAGCCAGATTTTGACGCGGTCTCGAATGGAGTCAGGCAATCGTTTTTCGACAATCTTACGGATGGTATCAGAATGCTGGCGGGTGCTGAAGTGAGAAACGATGATCACTTCATTTTGGAACAGATCGGCCCGGGCGACAATATCTTCGAGGTGCGTGTGGCCGAATTTATGTGATTCCTCAGGCCGTTCATGTTTGGTCACGAAGGTCATCTCGCAGATCAGAATTTCGGCCTTGTAGATGTCAGGATTGATGTCAAGGCCAGAGGGGGCTGTGTCACCCATATAGGCCAGTTTGGGCATTCGGAATTCGCTGGAAACTTCGACACCGGAGAGTCTTAAGTCGCGAATCTGGGGGCCTTCCAGGTGTGCGAATTCAGGGCGGAGTTTTTTGCGTTTCTCCCAGACGATGAACCCGAGGGACTCGATTCGGTGATCGGTCGGGAAAGCGGTCACTGCCAGCTCTCGGGAGATTTCCACGGTATCGCCAGGCTTGAGGCCGACCAGCCGGGCAGGGGCACGGCCACGGTCGAGCCTCTGAATGGCTCGGAGCAGGGCTTCGCAGGGTTCAACAATCTCGGCTGGCATGTAGATGGTCGGCGGTTCCATCTTCATCATCCGGCGACGCGTTACAAGCACTGGCAGGGCGGCGATATGGTCGAGGTGGCCGTGGCTTACGAACCAGTTGGGTGTGCTCATAAACGACCAGGGCTGAACGCCCAGATCGAAGCCGATCTTCCACTCGGGAACTCTCCAGTAGGTCTGGACGGCTGCGCGGGAATAGCCCTCCACCGTAATGGTGCCATGCTTCATTGATAGGACCGGCGCGTTGTCTACCGGGGTTTCCAGCGATTCCAGATCGGCTTCCATAGTGATTCCGGATGGGGTCAGCCGTAGCCTACAGCGATGCCCTTTTAGAGATGGCAGGGCGATGACTCTCGCAGTTGCGTTCGAAGACCAGATTTAGGTTATGATAACAGCTTGAACCGGATTTGTCCGTAATCAAAACGCCAAACCAGCGCGATCAGGATCTGTCTGATGGACGATCAACCACAGGCAAAGTGGCGGTTTTCGATCTTCAAAAGCGATCCAATATGAATGACAGAAAACACTTGGTTCTGGTTTATGGGCCGGCATATCTGGACATCGTCATGCGTGTGGGGCAGCCGCTTGTGAGGTCCGGCCATGCGCCGCTCGATAAAAGTGTGGATGGAATCTTTTGCAAAAACGGGAAGCATCAGAACGAACTGGAGATTCAGGACCCTTCAGGCAACTTGTTGATTCTGAGCGGGCTGAATTCCTTGAAGCATCCGACTGGAAGGCTGGAACTGAGCCATTCCGTTCTGGATTCTCGTGCGATGTCAGTCGCGGTCATCGAAGTGGTTGAGGAGCTTGGCGGCATGGGGGCAGGCTATGCGGCTGTGCTTGGAGGGAGGCTGGTTTCGGCACTTGGATCCAATCACGACCTTCCGCGAACGATGATTGAATCTGGTTTGAAGCGGTTGGGGATTGAATATTCACCCGTGATCATTGAGGGCAAGCCGACAGATTGGACATTGATTGTTTCCAGCGGACCCCATGGCGACAAGCTCCCAGTGGGTTCGCGCGGATGTCACTCCGAACTTTCCGCCAGCGTTATGCATCAGCATGGAAATTGGGAATTGGTGGTGGCGGCTTCGCTCAAAAACGAGTTGCTTTTTGGGTTACTGGAGAGCCATCCTGAGTCTCTGCGAGTGCTTGTACCAGCGATGAGGAATTGCCGCGACCAGCAATTTCCTTTGCGAAATTTGGTAGGTTTGGCCGATTTCATTAGTCTCAATGAGCATGAGTGGCAGGAGTTGACTCCTCTGGACCGATCTGCGTGGTGGGAATCGAAGGCCATTTTGTGCGTGACACGTGGCCCTGATGGAGCCGATATTTACTGGACTGACCGATCGGGAATCAGGCAGAATTTCTATCAGCCAGTCTTTCCACGAAGCGTTCCGGTGGTGGACACGAACAGGGCGGGAGAGGCGTTTGCCTCGTTTCTGATACAATCTTTGATGGCTCAAGGATGGTCGAAAACTGAGATGAACATCACATCTGAGATGGTTCAAAGAGCATCACTGGCAGGTTCGGCGGCGGCTGGCTTGACGATCCAGCTTCCAAATTTTGGCTTCCCTTCAGCGCAGGAAGTTGCGAGAGTATTGCAGACAGGCGTGATTTCTTGATGCGAGACGAGGCACGGCGATGAAACGGCGATTGCAAATTCTGATTCTTCTGAGCCTGATTCCGATCCTGATGGGACGACCCATACTGGGCCAGGAGTCGCCTTTGGAGCGGGCTGACAGGGCAGGAGCCAACCCCTCGACACCGATTCGCAAGCCGGGCCAACGCACGATTGGTGATCCAGCCAAGCAGTTCGCCGACCCTCGACGGTGGGTTTTTATCGCCGTTGTCGGATTTCTGGTGGTGGGAGGTGGTCGAAAATGGCTATCTGCCAAGCGTGGCCGACAGATGGCTGACAAGCTGGCTGAGAACAAGGCAACACCTGACGAAATCCGCAGTTCTGCCAGGCATGGCCGACTGGTCGTTCAAGATTTGTTCCGAGTCATGGCTGAAGGGGTATCGGCTGAGCATCGGTTGGCTGCAACAGAATCCCTTGTCAGGCTTTGGCGAGCGGACGAGCTGATTCCTGAAGAAGAGAAAGCGATCGTGACGAGGTCTCTGGTGGTGGATTGGCAGATCCGTCGCAAATATCCGCGACTGCTCTCAGGCCAGATTCAAATCAGGGCCTTGTTTGGGGTTCCAAAACTCGTGGATCATGAGCTGAACTCATGGCTGATGGAACACTTGCGTTGGTCTTACAGAGTGACAGGCACACGCCGGGCTGCGGACGACGCCTGGACAGTCTGCAAAGTGGCACCAGCGAGAGTCGGTTTTGAAATCATCACAGATGACTTTCCTGAGGATGGCCCTCACAGGCTGATCCTCCACCTGCGTCTGAAGACTCACGAATTGACAGACAACTGGGAGCTGGATCTGCCAGCGCAATCGACCAGTTTTGACTGGGACGATCACCTTCAGCCAGGTGCTCTGGTGACACTGCCTGACAGCCAAAGGGCTGAGCTTTGGGCCAGCTCGATTGTTTTTATGGGGGCATCTGGCGATGACGCCTCGCCCGTTTTTGTTCAGCTTGACCATCAATTTGCATTAAGAAACCCGGTCTTACCGGCTCTGAAATTGCCCATTCCATGCGACTTGGCACACAGAATGATGCTGGAGATCGAAAACGTGGCCGGTCGGTGGTCAGCTAGTGAATGGATTGAATCGGCTCAAACCATGATCGTTTCTGACGGTGTTTTGCCTAAAATTTGGCCTGAAAAAGCGTTTCGCGTGTCAGGTGACGAATCTGGGCTGACCCGGGGTGGTCAATATCGGATGCGTGTTGTGCTTGAACCGAATCCGGAGCGTGGGTGGTCTGATCCCATGATCCGAAGCGTCTGGCCTGATTCGATTGTGAGCGAATGGGTGAATGTGGATGTGGTGCGAAAGTGATTTTTCCTAAAGTCCTTAGGATTTAAACCACGACTCTCGCAGCACAGAATTTAAATTCGGGAATCTTGCCGAATGGGTCAAGTGCGGAGTTGGTCAGAAGGTTGGCAGCGGCTTCTGCGAAGCAGAATGGGATGAATAAAAGGCCTGGTGGAACGTCGCGGTCGGCGCGAGTTTTTAGCTCGATTTCGCCGCGGCGGGTTCCCACCTTGACATATTGGCCAGCTTCGACACCTAACCGGCGGAGTTCTTTGGGGTTCATGAACACGGTCGGCTCTGGTTCAAGGTCGTCCAGAACGCCTGCCCGGCGAGTCATTGAACCTGTGTGCCAGTGTTCCAGAACACGTCCTGTGGTCAAAACAAGTGGATATTCGAGGTCGGGAACTTCGTCAGGTGGAAGAACCTTGGTCGGTACCAGTTTGCCTCGACCATCGGGGGTCGGAAAGCGGTCGCCGAAGATCACTTCATGACCTTCCTCAAGAACGTCGTCGCAGGGGTATGTGACAGCCCCTTCACGTTCCAGACGGTTCCAGGTGATTCCCTTGAATCCAGCCAGCCCTTGACGCATCTCGTTAAAGACGTCAGAAGGGCCGTCGTAATGCCAGTCCAAGCCGAGCCTGTTTGCAAGCTGTTCGATAATCCACAGGTCCTGCCGGGCTTCTCCCGGAGGCATGACTGCAGGCTTTGCGAGTTGCACACGACGGTCTGTGTTTGTGAATGTGCCTGACTTTTCCGGGAAGGCGGAAGCTGGGAGAACTACGTCGGCATGCCAGGCTGTCTCGGTCAGAAAGATTTCCTGAACCACGAGATGATCGAGCATGGAAAGGGCGGTGCGGGCATGGTGCAGGTCAGGGTCGGACATCGCTGGATTTTCGCCCATGATGTACATGCCTTTGAGCGATCCATCGTGAATGGCTCGCATGATTTCCACCACTGTGAGGCCTGGCTTGGGGTCGAGTGTTGCACCCCAGAGATTTTCATAAAACGCGCGTGCCACTGGGTCGCCGACAGGCCGATAGTCGGGAAAGACCATGGGAATCAGGCCTGCATCCGATGCGCCCTGTACGTTGTTCTGGCCACGCAATGGGTGAAGGCCAGAGCCGGGTTTGCCCACCTGACCGGTGAGCAGGGCCAGGGCGATCAGGCATCGCGAATTGTCTGTGCCGTGAATGTGTTGTGAAATTCCCATGCCCCAGAAGATCATGGACCCTCTGGACTTCGCAAAATCGCGTGCAAATCCCCGAATCACATCGGCGTCAATCCCACACATGGGGCCCATGGCTTCGGGCGACTGGCTGGCCATTTCCACCTTCAGTTTTTCAAAACCGCTGGTGTGTTCGGCGACATAGGCTGGGTTGTATAAATCTTCGAAGATGATGGTGTGGATCATGGCCGAGAGCAGGGCCACGTCGGTGCCGGGACGGAACTGGAGGTGGCCGGTGGCGAGTCGGCTGAGCGACTGTCGGCGCGGGTCGGCAATATAAAGACGAGCACCTTTCTGGACAGCGTTTTTAATGAACGTGGCCGCCACGGGATGGTTGACCGCTGGATTGGCTCCGATGATGAAAATGACTTCCGAATTGGCCGCTTCAGAAAACGGGGCCGTGACAGAGCCGGAGCCGATGCACTCGATCAGGGCCGCTACGCTCGAGGCATGGCAAAGCCGTGTACAGTGGTCTACGTTGTTCGTGCCAAAGCCTGTTCTGACAAGCTTTTGGAACAGATAGGCCTCTTCATTCGAGCCTTTGGCGGATCCGAACCCGGCCATGGAGTTTGGCCCATAGACATCGCGCACGGCTCGCAGCCCAGCGGCGGCTTTTTCCAAAGCCTCAGCCCATGAGGCGGTCCGGAAGTGAGTCCAGGGGTTGGCTGGATCGACCTGACAGTCCCACGATTTTGGAGCATCGTCGCGGCGGATCAAGGGTTGGGTCAGGCGATGAGGGTGGTTGATGTAGTCGTAACCGAAGCGGCCTTTGACACACAGACGGTTGTGATTGGCAGGCCCGTTGCGTCCATCGACGGCTACAATTTTATTGTCAAGCGTGTGATAAGTCGTCTGGCAGCCGACACCGCAGTAGGGGCAAAGGCTATCGACAGAATCGGTGGGCTCGATGATTTTCAAGCCGGTGGAATTGACCAGCGATTTTGGCATCAGTGCCCCGGTCGGGCAGGCCTGAACGCATTCGCCGCAGCCCACGCAGGTGGAAACGCCCATGGGCGACTGGATATCGAAGACGACTCGAGCATTGTGGCCGCGATGGGCGATGCCGATCACGTCGTTGACCTGCACTTCGCGGCAGGCCCGCTCGCATAGGCCACAGTTGATGCAGGCGTCGAGTCCCACAGAAATGGCGGGGTGGCTTTGATCGAGCTTTGGAGCATGTGGGCGGCCAGGGAACCGGCTCTCGGTGACTCCCATCCTGTCAGCCCATTGCCAGAGGCTGCTTTTGGGGTCGTGCGCCGTGGCTCTGGGCGGTTGATCAGCGACGATCAGTTCCATGACCAGAGACCGGGCCGATTTGGCTCGATCCGACTGGGTCTGCACCTTCATCCCAGCTGTCGGCTTGCGGTTACATGATGGAGCCAGTACACGTTCGCCAGTGATCTCGACCACGCAGACCCGACAGTTTCCATCAGGCCTGTAGCCATGTTCGTGACGGTAGCACAAATGCGGAAGTGCTGTTCCAAGCCGCTGGGCCACTTGCCAGATGGTTTCATCCGGGCGGGCTTCCACAGGCTGGCCATCAAGCTCAAATTCGACTTTTTCAAGGGTTTGCGGCTTGTCGGTAGTGGTACTCATCGCAAATCCTCGGGAAAATGCTTTAAAACGCTTAATAGAGGGTTGGTTGCCGCCTGACCAAGGCCACAAATCGAAGCGTCGCGCATGACTTTGGCCAAGTCTTCCAGCAGTGGTTTATCCCATTCAGGCTGATTGAGCAAGGCAACGGCCTTTTCAGTGCCCACGCGGCAGGGAGTGCATTGGCCGCAGCTTTCGTCTTCAAAAAATCGCATCAGGTTTTGTACCACCATGCGCATGTCATCCTGATCCGAAAGCACGACAACCGCCGCCGAGCCAATAAAGCAGCCGTGCTGCTCAAGGGTGCCGAAATCGAGAGGGATGTTGTCCATGGATGCAGGCAGGATTCCGCCTGATGCTCCGCCGGGCAGATAGCCTTTGAAGGTGTGGCCTTCAGCCATTCCTCCGCAGAATTCGTCGATCAGTTCTCGCACAGATGTGCCTGCTGGTGCAAGTTTTACACCAGGATTCCTGACCCTTCCCGATACCGAATAGCTTCGCAGCCCTTTGCGACCATTTCGCCCGTGCGAGGGCAGCCATTCGGGCGGATGGTCGAGAACGAGGGGGATCCAGTAGAGAGTTTCGACATTATGGATCAGAGTCGGACGGCCAAACAGGCCCACTTGAGTCGGAAAAGGAGGTTTCTGACGCGGATATCCCCGTTTGCCCTCGATGCTCTCGAGCATGGCCGTCTCTTCACCACAAATATAGGCTCCAGCGCCCCGGCGCATCTCCAGAAAGCCTTTGGTTATTAAACCTGACGCTTCCAGCACTGCAATTTCGCGGTTCAAAACATCGTGTAGATGCGGGTATTCATCACGCAGATAAATATAGACCCGATCAGCCTCTACGGCATGTGCGCCGATCAGTGTTCCTTCCAGAAAGCGGTGCGGTTCGGCTTCCAGATAATGTCGATCCTTGAAAGTGCCAGGCTCGCCTTCGTCGCCGTTGACGGCCATCAGCCTTGGCCCTGGCTGACTCCTGACAAACTTCCATTTCATCGAGCTGGGGAATCCTGCTCCGCCCAGCCCTCGCAAGCCCGAGGCTTCGAGCTTGGCGATGATCTCATCGGCTGTGATCGAGCC
>CAMBZY010000090.1 GCA_945872325.1 Candidatus Kuenenia stuttgartensis
ACGGAGCCACTGGCGGGTCTGGCTCCGTCGTATCTTATCTGGCCGGAACTCCTGAAAGCCAATGGATATGCAACGTCGCTTGCTGGCAAGTGGCACCTTGGGCTTGAGCCTCAGTTTCATCCCAGTCGAAGTGGATTTGACCAGTTTTATGGATTCCGGGGTGGTGGGACTGTGCCACAAAATCCAATCCTCGAAGAAGACGGCGAACAAGCGAAAAAATCGGGTTTTGTGGCGAACCTGATCACGGATAAAACGCTGGAATTCGTGAAAAAACACCAGCATGAAACATGGCTGGCAGCTGTCCATTTCAGAGAACCTCACGCGCCTTATCTGCCTGCTGATCCAGTGGATGTGGCTGCTGTGGCGGACCTGAAAATAGAGCTGCCCGATGTTTCCGGCCTGCCTAAGGCGAGGGTGGAAAAACTGCGAAGAGATTATCTGGCAGCCGTTCATGGTGTGGATCGCAATGTGGGCCGATTATTGCAACTTCTAGATCAATTGCATTTGACAGAGAACACCCTGGTGATTTTTACCAGCGACCACGGCTATATGATCGGCGAGCATGGGCTGCACCACAAAGGCAACGCAAGCTGGATTGTGGAAGGACGCAAAGGGCTGCGACCAAACATGTTTGATGATGCCATCAGGGTACCCTTGATTGTCCGGCAGCCGGGGCGGGTGCCAGCTGGAACGAAGCCAGGCCAGGTGGTTTCGCAGTTGGATTTATTTCCAAGCATACTCAGTTGGGTGGGGTTGGGGATGCCTGAGAATTTGAGAATTGAGGGGCGGGATGCGTCTTTGTCGTTTGCGGGAAAATCGATTCCCGAGTGGGATGAAACCTTGTTTGGGCAGTATGATCTGAAGCATTCCGGCACAGCGAACATGCGGATGATTCGGACACGCAAGTGGAAGCTGGTGAGGCATTTGGAGGCTGGATCAGAGAATGAGCTTTATGATCTGGCAAACGACCCTGATGAGAAGGTGAATCTTTGGGGGCAGAAACAGGCAAAAGAAATACAATCAGAGATGAATCAGCGGTTGATCGATAAGATGAAACAGTTGAAAGACCCACTGACGGAGCAGATTTCTGCGAAGATTTGAGCACTTTCATGAGGCAATCCAATCTGGGTTTGCCCAATTCCGAAAAATGTGATAGAAAAGAGAATCGAATTTGAGGCGAGTCATGGATTGGCTTGCCTATGAAAAGATTCACAACACATCATGAAGGACACATCTCATGTCAGATTTTCTCGAAAGCCTTAGTAATGCCATTGGGGTTACAGACAGCGTCTTTTGTTTGATTATGACATTTCTTTCCGTTTTCGTCGCATTCGTATTGGGTAGAATCGCCGTCGTCAAATTCCCATTTGAAAACATGGTTGAATCGGGTGAAGGAATTGGCTCGTTCTGTAATCTCATCGGTGTTTTATATGCAATTGTTTTGGGTTATGTGCTGGTGAATGTTTATGAAAGCTATTCGATGGCAAGTGAAAAGGTGGAAGCCGAAGCCTCTCTGCTCATTGACCTTTTGCGGGACGCTGAAGGATTGCCTCCAATTCAGGGTTTGATACTCCGCAAAGCGACTGTAAATTATATGGACTCTGTGATTGATGTAGAATGGCCATATATGATTGCAAACCGCGATTTTCATCCAGTGACCTTCGATAAGTTTAGCGCAATTTACAAGACGGTGAAGCAGATAAAATGCGATAGCGATGAACAAAGACTATTTCTTGGAGAAATAATTGTACGGCTGAACGAATTGTCGGCTACCCGCCGGGAGCGAATCCAGGTGGCCAGTTCCCGGGTCCCTGATATGCTTTGGGCGATGCTTTTGGGGGTTGGGTTTGTGAACTTCTCGATGACGTTCATATTCCCTGTTGAGCGGCCAAAACTGCGAATTACATTGCTTTGCAGTACTGCAGCCGTCATGACTTTCACCACCTTGCTGATTTTCATTCTGGACAGGCCTTATAATGGAACTTTGGGAATAAAACCAGAATCGTTGATCAAGGTTCGGGAGATTATTCAAAAGAGGGGTAAACCAGAACAATGGGATCAAGATCCTGGCGTTGCATCCGCAATGCCCAAGCTGGAAATGCTTAAAAAAGCGGTTGAAAAGGCCAAGCACTCGAATTAACCTGCTCGCAATCGGTATTGCAACAAAAACAAAAATGGGGCAAAAGCAACGGATGCTTCTGCCCCATATGTGTTTATTGGCTACCCGAATTATTTCACTTGCAGGAATTTCACGCAGACTGGCGTGGAAACCTTGACTGTGTCTGCGGGATCACCCTTTGGTGCACCAGTTTTAGGGTCGATGGCGTGTACTTCAATCAAGCCCGTATTTTGGCCTTCAATCAGCATCCATTTGCCGGCTGGATCGACTGCGAAATTGCGTGGGGTATCGATCTCGACCGACTGATAATTGGCCTGCATGGAGAGGCTGCCATCGCCATTGACCAGAAACGTGGTGATCGAATGATGGCCACGATTAGATCCATAAACAAAATGGCCGGTCGGGTGAACCACCACTTCGGCGGTGTGGCTGACGCCTTTAAAGCTTGTTGGCAAAGTGCCTATGCTTTGCACTTGCGTGAGTTCACCAGTCTTGGTATTCACATCAAAAACATTCACGGTGTTGCCAATTTCGGTGATCACGAACGCCCGCTTGCCGCCCGGGGCGAAAGCGAAGTGGCGAGGGCCAGAACCTGGCTTAACAGCCACGTGCGGTGGGTTTGCCGGAGTCATTTCGCCAGTGGCAGAATCAAATGCAAAGATCAGGATCTGGTCGAGCCCGAGGTCGGCCACATATGCAAATTTGCCATCGGGGGACATATTTACAGAGTGGGCATGAGGAGCTTCCTGGCGATCAGGATTCACGCTTTTGCCTTTATGCTGCACAAAAGCCGTGGTTTTGCCAAGCGATCCATCGCCAGTAATTGCAACTGCGCCTGAGCTTCCACCACCATAATTTGCGAACAGGACAAACTTACCGGTGGGGTCGATGGTCAGGTGACACGGGGCTGTGCCGCCGGTTTCCACCTGATTAAGCATCTTCAAATCGCCATTTGACTGAATTTCAAAGGCCGTCAATCCGCCGGCCTTTTTGCCGTTCTGGTTGTCAATTTCATTAACGCTGTAAAGATGCTTGCCATCTTTATGGATCGCTAGAAACGATGGATTCGCTACCTTGGCAGCCACTTGAGGGGCCGTGGCCTTGCCAGTGGTGGTATCGAGGTCGAATTTGTAAATGCCTTCGCTTTTTGTGCCGTTGGTATATGTGCCAACATACACTCGCACGTGATCGGCATGGCTTGAGGCTCCAAATAAAGTGGCTGAGGCGGCGAGCATCAGAAACGACTTTCTGGTCATTCTGGAAATCGATTGCAATGTCATTCAGGTCTCTCCCTGGAGGGTGTTCTCAAAAGTTGCTCAATCTGACGGAACAGGTTGATTCATGAAAGCCTAGTGTCGAAATTGGGCTGTGTCGAGGGGTTCATCCGTATTTTTTCGATTTTCTGTCAGTTTGCTGTTGCATCAAAGGTATTTATGATTGAATAATGAGAGACCATCCACTCATAAACCCAAGCTCAGGATCAACCTCATATGACTCTTCCGATGAACCGGCGAAAATGGATTCAGAGCCTTGGGGCGTGTTCGTTGATCGGCTCGTGCAAAATACTGCAAGCCGATACGGCTGAAGGATATACGATCCCGACTCTGGACATTGACGGATGGGCGGATCATCAGGTGATCGTGGATCGCGAGCCTGGCCAATATCTTGGTCACCCCACCACCGTTCTGCTCGAAGATGGCAAAACCATTCTGACCGTTTATCCCAAAGGGCATGGCAAAGGCCCGATCCAGTACAAGAAATCCACTGACGGCGGTAAGACCTGGAGCGATCGCCTCCCGACACCGCCCAACTGGGTGAGCAGCGGAGAGACCCCTACGATTCATCGGGTGGTGGACGCCAGTGGCAAGAAACGCCTGATTATATTCTCAGGGTTGAAGCCGATCCGCATGGCGGTTTCAGAAGATGACGGAGCCAATTGGACAGAATTAAAACCGATCGCCGAATACGGCGGAATTGTACCCATGGGGAGTGTGGTTGCATTAAAGGATCAGCCTGGTCATTATCTGGCCCTTTTTCATGACGACGGCCGATTCATGAACGAGCCTTTCAGGCCTTCGCCCAAAGGCTTTTACGTTTATCAGATCAATTCGACTGATGGTGGTCTGACCTGGGGCGAACCCAAGGTGGTGGCCCATCATTCAGACGCCCACCTGTGCGAACCAGGAGCTGTGCGAAGCCCTGACGGTAAGCAAATTGCCGTGCTTTTGCGTGAGAACAGACGCAAGCATAACTCATTTCTGATCACATCTGAGAATGAAGGAAAATCGTGGTCGAAGCCGAAAGAATTGCCGGCTGCATTAACGGGCGACCGCCACACGGCCGCTTATGCTCCAGATGGCAGACTCTTGATTTCATTTCGCGACACCACTCGCAAATCACCCACAAAAGGCGATTGGGTGGCCTGGATTGGCCGATATGAAGATATCATAGCAGGCCGCGAAGGGCAGTATCGTATACGAATCAAGAAAAATCATAAATCCTCAGACTGCGCATATCCCGGTGTGGAAATACTCTCAGATGGTACGTTTGTATTAACAACCTACGGCCACTGGACTCCGAAAGAACAGCCGTATATTCTGAGTGTGCGGGTCAGGCTCGATGAGCTGGACAAATTACATTCACGACAGAAATAAGTCGTAATTGCAATTCAGAAAAGTTCCAGCAACGGCTCGCCTTCAGCCAGCAGGTTGAAAGTGCGGCCGTCTTTATCTGTGGCTTCAAGGTTTTTAATCCCCATGGCGTGATACACGCTGTGGGCGATGTGGGCTGGCGTCACAGGCTTTTCGGCTGGAAATTCGCCGCGTTTATCGGTGGTTCCATAGGCTTGGCCGCCCTTGATTCCGCCACCGGCCAGGACCACGCTTTGGCAGTGTGTCCAGTGATCGCGGCCGGCTCCGGAAATCCCACCCGAACGGGGGTCGCCCACTCGCGGCTTCCGGCCCATTTCAGAAGTCACCATCAGCATGGTTTCATCGAGCAGGCCACGTTGTTCCAAGTCTTCAATCAAGGCAGAAAAACACTGGTCAAATTCAGGCAGAAGGTCTTCTTTCAGACAACTGAAATTGCTGCCGTGAGTGTCCCAACCGCCGCCGGAGGCACATTTCTTGGCAATTCTTTCGTCGTTTTCGGACCAGAAAACGGTGATGAATGGGACCTGTGCTTCCACAAGTCGTCGGGCCACCAGCAGGCTCATTCCATTAATGGTCTGGCCGTATCGAGCGATGGTGGAGGGTGATTCTCCAGCCAGATCAAAGGCTTTTGTGGCTCCTCCACCTGAGAGCAGCCGCATGGCCTGATTCTGAAGTTTCGACCATGTCTGGACACGCGATTTCAATTCCAGGTCGCGGCGGGCGGAATCCACCAGTTCCAGGAGATGGTCGCGGTTGAGCATTCGGCCAGCACTGACATTACCCTCGAGCGTCAAGGCCGGGGCCTGAAAATTCATGGGCTTGGCACGATCGGCCAGAACATACATGGGATCGTGTTCCACGCCGAGCCGGGCAGCGAACTGGCCTGGGCGAACATATGGCAGTGTGCTCGGTTTAAATGGCAGAGAGATTGCATTTGGGAGTTCTGGATGCTGGGGCCTGCGGGAGGCTGCCACACAGCCCAGATAAGGCCAATCGTCGGGCATGGGGGTTCGATTATTTGCCAGAGTCAGAAATGTGGGATCGGGCACATGACCAGTGAGATTGTAATAATAACCCGCGTGGTGATCATTGGTATTCACTGTCGAACGGATCGAGCGGACCACAGCCAGATGGTGCCCAACGCGGGCCAGTCGCGGAAGATGTTCGCTGATCTGGAGGCCGGGTGCTGAGGTTGCAATTGGTTTAAATTCGCCGCGATATTGCTCAGGAGCGTCTGGTTTCAAGTCCCACATGTCGATATGACTGGAACCACCGCACAGGAAAAATAAAATGGTCGACTTGGCCTTTCCGCCAGTTGTGATTGCATTTGTTAAAACGGGATCCTGAGAGGCTGCAAGTTGTGGATTGCCGAACCTGAAACCTGCCAGGCCGAGAGTGGATGCAGTCAGGATTTGCCGTCGGGAAAAATTGCCATTAATGTTATTCTGATTCATGACAGGATCCCTTTAATCACGGAACCGTGAACGTCGGTCAGGCGGAAGTCCCGGCCCTGGAAACGGAAAGTCAGTCGGGTGTGATCAATTCCCAGCAAATGCAAGATCGTGGCTTGAAGGTCGTGGACGGAAACGGGATCCTGAACGGCCTTGAAGCCGAAATCGTCGGATCCTCCGTAAGTCATGCCTGGCTTGATCCCTCCACCTGCCATCCAGACAGTAAATGCGTATGGATGGTGATCGCGGCCCCAGGATTTGATTTCCTCGATTTTGCCCTGAAGGAATGGAGTTCTGCCAAATTCGCCGCCCCAGATGACGAGCGTTTCATCGAGCAGGCCACGGCGTTTTAAGTCGCGCACAAGTGCTGCGGAGGGGGCGTCCGTATCGGTGCATTGGACTTTGAGTTGGGTGTTTAAATTGCGGTGCTGATCCCAGCCAGCATGAAGCAGTTGAACGAACTTGACACCTCGTTCCACCAACCTGCGGGCCATAATGCAATTATAGGCAAACGAGCCGGCCCGCCTGACATCAGGGCCATATTCAGCCAGCACGTTTTCGGGCTCGTTCGAAAGGTCGGTCAGTTCAGGCACGCTCATTTGCATTTGATATGACATTTCATATTGGGCAATGCGTGTCTGGATTTCAGGGTCGCCGACGTGGCTGAAAGTGTCGCGATTGAGGGCGGAAAGGTCGTCGAGCATGGCCCTGCGTGCATTTCGGCTGACGCCTGGAGGGTTTTCGAGATAAAGCACTGGATCGCCGCCACCGCGAAACTTTACGCCTTGATATTTACTCGGTAGGAATCCACTACTCCAGTAAAAGTCGTAGAAGATCTGGCCGCAGGAGGCCTCTTTATCGCGTGATGTCATGACCACAAAACCAGGCAGATTCTGTGATTCCACGCCAAGTCCATAGGTCAGCCACGAGCCCATGCTGGGTCGGCCTGGCATTTCGGAACCGGTCAGGAAAAATGTAATCGCAGGGGCGTGGTTCACCTGAGTGGTGTGCATGGACTTAATGAAACAGAGATCGTCAGCAATTTTGGCGGTATTGGCCATAAAATCACTGACAGTTGCACCTGATTGGCCGTGCTGGGCAAACTTGGAGATTTCCGGGAGGCACGGGCGGGCCGTCTGGCCGCTGGTCATGGTGCTGAATCGGGCTTTGCCGACGATCGATTCTGGGATCTGCTCGCCTTTGAGGCGGCTCAATTCTGGCTTGTAATCAAAAAGGTCAACGTGCGAAGGTCCACCATTCTGGAACAGGTAAATCACGTTCTTGGCTTTGGGCGTGTGATGCGGCAGGCCGTTACCGGAGATTCCTTCGCCTTGCGATTGCTGCCCAAAAAGTGATGCAAGTGCCGCTGAACCAAGGCCCATGGCCGACTGGCCAAACAGGCTTCGACGCGTGAACTGTGCTGAAATGAAATCTTCAGGAGTTTGCATGGTATTTTTTCTCAGATGATTTCAAGGTTTGCTCAAGGTTTCATCAAGATTCAGGATCAGCAGGCAAACCTGTGTCCACGCGGCATGTTCAGCTGCATTCAAGTCAGACATGGGCGGGCTCTCGCCAGTTTTTATCAGGCTTTGGGCCGCAGTGGGGTCTGATTGGAAAATCGCTCTTTGTTTTGCAAGCGATTTCAACATCAATTGCAACTCGTTTGGATTGGGTGATCTGACCAACGCCTTCTGGAAGATCCAGTTTGCTTTCAAGGCGTCGGTTGATCCACCATGACGGATTGCATTTCCCGCGAAAACCCGGGCAGCTTCGACATACGTCACATCGTTCAGGGTAATCAAAGCATGCAGAGGGGTGTTGGTGATGACGGACTTCACGGAGCAGGTCTGACGATTGGGGCTGTCAAAGAAAATGGTCGGCCCGACAATTCTTCGCCAGAACAGGTAAAGGCTTCTGCGGTAGAGGGCATCGCCGTGATCCTGAACGTAGGTTTTGTTGCCAAAAGTGGCTTCTTCCCAAATGCCGGTAGGCTGGTAGGACTTGACTGAAGGGCCGCCCATGGAGGGGGTTAAGAGGCCTGAGATTGCCAGGGCCTGATCGCGAATCATCCACGATGGCAACCGGTGCCTTGGCCCACGTCCCAAAAGCCTGTTTTCAGGGTCGTTCGACCACGATTCCGCCGGAGCACTGGCCGATTGGCGATAAGTGGCCGAGGTCAGGATCAGGCGAATGATGTGCTTTGTGCTCCACGGTTTTGAGCCGTTTAGAGGCGATTGAAATTCGGAAGCGAGATAATCGAGCAATTCAGGATGACTTGGCAACTGGCCTTGAAGGCCGAAATCTTCGGTGGTTTTGACAATCCCCATCCCGAATAGCATTTGCCAGAGGCGATTGACTGTGACTCTGGCTGTGAGAGGATTTTCAGGGTCCATGAACCAGTTGGCCAGATCGAGCCGGTTGAGCGATTTTTCTGGCTTGGATTCGGTTCCCGGATCATTGATAAATGCGGAAAGCAACCGGGGCGAGACTTTTGATTCAAGCTTGTCGTAAGTGCCACGTGTCAGAGCGAATGTGTCGCGAGGTTTGGGACTATCGGCCATGACCATGACTCTCGTCATTTTCGAAGCGGCGGTGTCCCGAACTTGTCTCAACTTTCGTAATTCCTGCAATTGCAATAAATACTCAGGCTCAGACTTACCATAATAGTTCGTCAGTTCTGTATAATTTTCAGGGATTCGCGAATTTGGGCCCTTCCTCAAAGTGGATTCAATGCCCACGGGCAAGGTGGTGGAATATTTCCCATCTTTGATCACCATTCCGGCTTCGCGAAGTTTGGTTTCTTTGGCCAGCACCACTTTCAATAGAGCATCATGAGCGGCTGATGCCTTTTTAAGTTGTACTTGCTGTTGAGGCGTGGTCATATCCAGCACAGGGGCGGATTGGCCACTGCCGTCGGAGCCGCTGACGGGAGTTTGATTGAAGAATGAAAAGAGCTGATAATAATCGCGTTTGGAGATGGGGTCGAATTT